>NZ_JBFUGT010000059.1:0-34824 GCF_056402775.1 Rhodococcus sp. P3_B8 | reverse complement strand
CCTCCTCGGCCACCGGCGGTTCCTCTTCGGCCACGGGTGGCTGCTCGGATGCGGCGGGCTGCTCGACCGCCGGCGGAACCACTGCAGGCGGCGGTATCACCGGCGGCGGTTGCTGCTGGCCTGCGACCGGAGCCTGCCCACCCCCGCCGGAACCGCCCTGCCCGGTCCCCGACGAACCGCCGCCGCCTCCGTTCGACTCGGGCGCGACGGCCGGCGGTGCGAGCTCCGACGTCGGTGGAGTGGTCGTGGCGGCGGCGGGTGTCGCCTTTGTTGTCGAGCTGGACGTTTCGGATGTCGGCGTCGGTTCGCCGTCGGACCCGCAGGCCGACAGCGTCAGGAGCGCACAACTTGCCGCGATAACCACCGAGCGTTTCAAGGACCGTCTCCTTCGTTCGAGTATCTATCGATCGAACAGAACATACGGTCCGTTTGGTACGTTTTGGCGTTTTTGCGAGGAATCGTCACCCTTCCGACACGAACGGCGGCTCAGCTCTGCGCGTTTCTGCGCGCCGCACGCTTGGCCCAGGCATTGCGGACCATCGACAGCGGCGTCGGCGGCACCCAGCCCAGCTGGACCGCCTGACCGAGGTCGTCCCGGGTGGCCCAGTGCTCGATGACGCGGCCGTCTTCGACGCGCAACCAGTGCGACTGGTTGACCGCCAACGATCGCCCCGTGGGCGCGAACACCTGATCGATCGATCCCTGCTCGTCGTAGACGACGAAGGGTCCGACGTGCCTGCCCTTCATGATCGTGTAGACGACGGCGAGGTCGCCCTCGACGACGACATACTCGACGTCGAACCGCAGCTCGGCGAACGCGGAGCGCAGCCACACCGCGGTAGCGTAGAACGCGTCGGGTCCACGCCCTCGCGTCCGCGGGGGTTCCGTCGCGCTCTCCCGGTTGAATGCGTCCGAGTGGACGACGGAATCGAAATCGGCGCGGCTTCCGTTCGCCATGATCTCCATCGCGCGAACGGCGAGGGATCTCACTTGCTCCGACGGGGCCGGTTCCTCCATGTTCACGGTGCACTCCGCAACAGTCGGTGGGAACTCTCAGTATTCGACCGCCCTCGACTGGAAGTCAACGACCTGATGCAGGTCCGTTCGGTACAGGATTTGCGCGCGCCTCAGCGAAACCGCCGTCGACGGCGGTACCGTCGGGGAGGTGATGGGACTGCCTGATGCGATCTCGGCCTGCTTGTTCGATCTCGATGGTGTGCTCACGGCAACGGCGGTGCTGCACCGGAAGGCGTGGAAACGCACGTTCGACGAGTTCCTGAAGCATCGCGAGGGCGCCAACTTCCGGCCGTTCACCGACCAGGACTACTACGACTACGTCGACGGACGTCCCCGCGCCGACGGGGTCCGGACCTTTCTCACGTCCCGCAGCATCACGTTGCCGGAGGGATCGCCGGACGATCCACCCGGCGCCGAGACCGTGAACGGTGTCGGGAACAGCAAGAATCGGCTGCTGCTGAAAGTCATCGAGGAAGAGGGCGTCAGCCCCTACCCCGGTTCGGTCCGCTACATCAGCGCGGCGTACGACGCCGGCCTGAAGATCGCCGTGGTCACGTCGTCCGCGAACGGCAAGGCCGTCCTCGACGCGGCCGATCTCAGCCGCTACGTGCACGTCCGCATCGACGGGGTGGTGATCAGCGAGCAGGGCCTCCGCGGGAAACCCGCGCCGGATTCGTTTCTCGCGGCCGCCCGCGCCCTCAACGTGCATCCCGATCAGGCGGCCGTGTTCGAGGATGCCCTGTCCGGAGTGGAATCGGGACGGGCAGGCGAATTCGGCTACGTGGTCGGGGTGAATCGGAACGATCAGGCCGAGGCGTTACGCGAACACGGCGCCGACGTGGTGGTGAACGACCTGGCCGAACTTCTGGAAAGGTGAGCATGGACGACACGGGCTACGAGATCTCGCCGTGGCAGCTGCGCTGGCGCGGACTGGATCTGGAGGCACTGCACGCCACCGAATCCACCTTCGCACTGTCCAACGGACACATCGGGATTCGTGGCACGTTCGAGGAGGGTGAACCGCGCGGTCTCCCCGGCACCTACCTCAACGGGTTCTACGAGCAACGTCCCCTGCCATACGCGGAGGCGGGTTACGGCTACCCCGAGGACGGGCAGACCGTCGTGAACGTGACCGACGGCAGCATCATCCGGCTGCTCGTGGAGGACGAGCCCATGGACATGCGGTACGGGAGTGCACCGGCGCACGAGCGCGTCCTCGACTTCCGCTCGGGCACCCTGCGCCGCACCACCGAGTGGACGTCGCCGACCGGACGCCGCGTGCGCATCCATTCGGAACGACTCGTCTCGTTCACCTCGCGTGCGGTCGCCGCCATCCATTACGAGGTCGAGCCGCTCGACGGGGACATCGAACTCGTCCTGCAGTCGGATCTGCTCGCCAACGAACACATCCCCGCCCGCACGGACGACCCGAGAGTCGCTGCCGCCCTGGACACTCCATTGGTCTCCGATTTCGCTGCCGCCCACGACTTCAGGGCGGTACTCGCCCACCACACGCGTGCGTCGGGACTGCGCATGGCCGCGGGGATGGACCACGAGGTCGACTACCCCGCCAACGGGCGGTGCAGCATCGAGACCGAAGAGGATCTGGCCCGGCTCACCGTGGCCGTCGACATCCCCCAGGGTGAGCGCCTGAAGGTGACGAAATATCTGGCGTACGGATGGTCGGCGCGGCGGTCGACTCCGGCCCTGCGCGGCCAGGTGGAGGGGGCGCTCGCCGGAGCACTCGAAACCGGCTGGGACACCCTGCTGAAACGCCAGCGCGAGTATCTCGACGCCTTCTGGGAGACGGCGGACGTCGAGATCGACGGCGACGCGGAACTGCAGCAGGCGGTGCGGTTCGCGCTGTTCCACGTGCTGCAGGCCGGTGCCCGCGGTGAATCGCGGGCGATCCCGGCGAAAGGCCTGACCGGGCCCGGGTACGACGGTCATGCGTTCTGGGACACCGAGTCATTCGTACTCCCCCTGCTCACGTACACGGTGCCGGACTCGGCCCGCGACGCACTGCGCTGGCGGCACTCCACGCTCGACAAGGCGAAGAACCGCGCCGTACAGCTGGGGCAGGCAGGCGCCGTGTTCCCGTGGCGCTCGATCAACGGCGAAGAATGCTCCGGCTACTGGCCCGCGGGAACCGCGGCATTCCACGTGGGTGCCGATGTCGCCGCGGCCACGTCCCGGTATCTGGCCGCGACCGGGGACGAGGAGTTCGAAGCCGAATGCGGCGTCGAACTGCTCGTGGAGACCGCCCGGCTGTGGACGTCGCTCGGCCACCACAATGCGCAGGGCGAGTTCCGAATCGACGGCGTCACCGGGCCGGACGAGTACACCGCCGTCGCCGACAACAACGTGTTCACCAACCTCATGGCGCAGAAGAATCTGCACGACGCGGCGGCCGCCTGCGAGCGACGCCCCGGCCTGGCGCGCGAGCTCGGTGTGGACGACGAGGAAGCAGCGCTCTGGCGAGACGCCGCCGAGCACATGCGCATTCCGTTCGACGACGCTCTCGGCGTCCACCAGCAATCCGACGCCTTCACGCACCACGCCGAGTGGGACTTCGAAGGCACACCACCCGAGCACTATCCGCTGCTGCTCCACTACCCGTACTTCGATCTCTACCGCAAGCAAGTGGTGAAGCAGGCCGACCTGGTGTTGGCGATGTATCTTCGCGGCGATGCCTTCACGGACGAACAGAAGATCGCCAATTTCGCCTACTACGAGGCCCTGACGGTTCGGGATTCGTCCCTGTCGGCGTGTGTGCAGTCCGTGATGGCCGCCGAGGTCGGGCAACTTCAACTCGCCTACGACTACCTCGCCGAGGCCGCCCTGACGGACCTCCACGACCTCCATGCCAACGTGGAGAACGGATTGCACATCGCCTCACTCGCCGGAACGTGGATGGCGTGCGTCGCGGGATTCGGTGGAATGCGCGACCACGGCGGCAACTTTTCGTTCGCACCGCGGATACCACCGCAGCTGGTCAATCTGTCGTTCCGGATGACGGTGCGGGGCAGCCAGATCCACGTGGACGTCCGCGCCAAGACCGCAACCTACCGGCTGCTGTCCGGCGAACCCGTTCAGCTCGCCCACCACGGCAGCCCGTTCACTCTCGACTCCTTTCCGGTGACGCGGCCGATCCCGGAACTGCCAATTGCCGCGCCTGTGCGGCAACCGTACGGGCGGGCACCCGCGCGTCGGGGTTGACATGACACCCGGCCAGCCCGGACACCGCGGCCGCGAGCAGCAGCGCGGCACACCGAACCTGCGTTGTGCGACAGTGGTGCGATGAGCACTGTGGTGACGATCGACGAGTTGGCGGAAACGCTGAACAGCGCCGCTCCGCCGGTCCTTCTCGACGTGCGGTGGGCGCTCGGCGACACCGAAGGCAGGCAGCACTATCTCGACGCGCACATTCCCGGTGCCGTGTTCGTCGACCTGGAGACCGAACTGGCCGCCCCGGGATCCCCGGAACTGGGCAGGCATCCCCTGCCGACGGTGACGGACCTCCAGGATGCCGCGCGCCGGTGGGGTGTCCGGGCCGGCAGCCCTGTCGTGGTCTACGACGCCACCGGGAACCTTGCCGCCGCGCGGGCGTGGTGGCTGCTGCGCTGGGCCGGAGTTGCCGACGTGACGATGCTCGACGGCGGTCTCGGCGCGTGGACGTCGGCGGGCCATCCCGTCCGATCCGGCGACGAGCACCCACCACTGCCCGGTGACGTCGTTCTCACTGCGGGCCACCTGCCGACGCTGACCGCGGACGAGGCCGCCGAATTCGCCGACCACGGCCACCTTCTCGATGCCCGTGCCGCCGAGCGGTATTCGGGCGCGACCGAACCCATCGATCCCCGCGCCGGGCACATTCCCGGTGCCCGCAGCGCCCCGACGTCCGAGAATCTCGGGCCCGACGGACGGTTCGCGCCTGCCGAGGTGCTGCGCGAACGATTCGCCGCGGTCGGCGTCGAGCCCGGACGTCCCGTCGGCGTGTACTGCGGATCGGGTGTGACGGCGGCCCACCAGGTTGCGGCGCTGGCGCTCGCCGGCGTCGACGCCGCCCTGTATCCGGGGTCCTGGTCGCAGTGGTCGTCCGATCCCGGGCGGCCGGTCGCCACCGGCCCCGACCGGCGATGAAAGCGAGTCACGCCGTCTGACCGACCGCCTCCGCGTCGTGCGCCGGATAGGCGTGGATGAGGGCGGTACTCAGCTTCGGAACCGCGTGGGTGAGTGTGTGTTCGGCGGTGTGCGCCACGCGGTGCGCGTCGCGCAGGCTGGTCGAGGGATCGACGTCGAGTTCGGCGTCGGCATGCAGGTGGTGGCCGATCCACCGCATCTTGACGCTGCGCACCCCGACCACCCCCGGTTCGGCGGCGAGGGCCCGTTCGGCGGCGTCGACCAGTCCCGGATCGACGCCGTCCATCAGCCGCCGGAACACGTCGCGCGCCGCAGTCCGCAACACGAGCAGGATCGCGGCCGTGATGACCAGGCCCACCACCGGGTCGGCGAGCGGAAGCCCGACCGCGACACCACCGGCGCCCAATACCACTGCGAGGGAGGTGAATCCGTCGGTCCGTGCGTGCAACCCGTCGGCGACGAGCGCGGCGGAGCCGATCCGCCTGCCGACCCGGATGCGGTACAGCGCCACCCACTCGTTGCCGGCGAATCCGATGACACCGGCGAGGGCAACCCACCCGAGGTGGTCGATGGGCACCGGATCGAGGAGGCGGCGGGTCGCCTCCACACCCGCGACGACCGCGGACAACGCGATCATCACCACGACGAACAACCCAGCCAGGTCTTCGGCCCGGCCGTAGCCGTAGGTGAATCGCCGGGTGGCCGCCCGCCGTCCGAGGGCGAACGCGATCCACAGCGGGACCGCCGTCAGCGCGTCGGAGAAGTTGTGCACGGTGTCGGCGGCGAGAGCGACGGACCCGGACAGCACCACCACCATCACCTGAGCGAGGGCGGTGACTCCCAGCACCACCAGGCTGATCTTGACCGCCCGGATCCCGATCTCGCTCGCCTCGAGCGCGTCGTCGACGCTGTCCGCGGAGTCGTGGCTGTGCGGGGCGAAGATCTCGCGGATCGCCCCGCGGACGCCACCCGAATCTCCGTGGCCGTGGCCGTGGCCGTGCCCATGGGAATGTCCGTGGCCGTTCACGAGCCACCTCCCTCCGCGGCGAGGTCCGCGTCGTCGTGGATCACCTGCAGATCGCCGGTGGCGCGGTGATGTCCCGGGATGCCGGGGCCCGCGTGCTCGGCATTGAACACGGCGTCGGTAACCAACTGCTGCACGTGCTCGTTGGCGACGCTGTAGTAGATGGACGTTCCCTCCCTCCGCGTGCGCACCAGCCGCGCCATCCGGAGCTTCGCGAGATGTTGCGAGACGGACGGTGCCGGCTTCCCCACCCGTTCGGCCAGCTCGTTCACCGACAGCTCGCCTCCCACCAGTTGCCAGAGCACCTGCACCCGGGTGGCGTCGGCGAGCATGCGGAAGACCTCGACCACCAGCCCGACCTGGTCTTCGTCGAGTCGGCGCCGACAAGCGCGCTTATCTGCATTCATACGCAGATAATAGGTCACTTTGTTTTGTGATGCATCAGACACCGAATCGACTTACTTGCTTGCGCTAACGATGTATATAGTTGCTTGCATCAAGTAAGTCGTCCTTCAGGGGTTGCCATGTCCGTCTCGTCAGTGCCTACCGTGCCGTCCGTATCTCTCGGCACCACCGAAGCGCTCATCGACGAGGTCTTCCTCTTCGGCCGCGTGCTTCG
Source organism: Rhodococcus sp. P3_B8 (assembly GCF_056402775.1). Taxonomy (NCBI): domain Bacteria; kingdom Bacillati; phylum Actinomycetota; class Actinomycetes; order Mycobacteriales; family Nocardiaceae; genus Rhodococcus; species Rhodococcus sp. P3_B8. The sequence goes on along the minus strand of NZ_JBFUGT010000059.1, from coordinate 28,021 downwards.
CGACGCCCTGGTGTCGGAAGGCGACGGTCACATCCCGCGCGCGTTGACGGGGGTCCTCCTCGTCCTCGCGGCTCGGGGGGAATGCCGGCAGAACGAACTCGCCACCGAACTGTGTGTCAGCCAGTCCTCACTCAGTCGCCAGATCACCGATCTGGTGGACGTCGGCTACGTCACCCGCCACTCGGATCCCGCCGACGGACGCGCATTCCGAATACGCGTGTCGCCGGAGGGAATGGCGTACGTCAAGCACGTGAGAACACAGCGAGCGGCACGAATGCAGAAGTTGATGACCGGCTGGAACGAAACCGAGGCAGCGATTGCCCTCGAATCCATCCGGCACCTGAAGGAAACACTCTTCGATCCAGAACACCGGATCGTTACGAGCTCGAACCCGATTGGAACACAAAGCGTATGACCGAAACACAGACTCGGCCGCCGGTTGAAGAAACGACGGCCATGACGCACCGCCAAATCCTCGAAGCCCTCACGGGCCTGCTCGCCGCGCTGTTCACCGCGCTGCTGAGCAGCACGATCGTCGCCACCGCTCTCCCCACGATCATCGGTGACCTGAAGGGCACGCAGACCGCGTACGCCTGGGTCATCACCAGCGCGCTGCTCGCCAACGCCGCCTCGACACCCATCTGGGGCAAGCTCGCCGACCTGTTCAACAAGAAGGTCCTCGTCCAGAGCGCGATCGTCATCTTCGTCATCGGTTCGGTGATCGCCGGCTTCGCGCACAACGTGCCGATCCTGCTCGCCGCACGCGTCATCCAGGGCATCGGCATGGGTGGCCTGACGGCTCTCGTCGTCGCCATCATCGGCACCATCGTCGCTCCCCGTGAGCGCGGCCGCTACTCCGGCTACATGGGTGCCGTCATGGCCGTGTCGATGTCGGGTGGCCCGATCCTCGGCGGCGTCATCGTCGACAGCCCCCTCGGCTGGCGCTGGTGCTTCTTCGTGTGCGTGCCGCTCGCCGTCATCGCACTGTTCCTGCTGCAGCGCACCCTGCACCTCGCGACCGAGAAGAAGGACGACGTCTCCATCGACTGGCTCGGCGCCCTGCTGCTGACCGCCGGTGTGTCCATCCTGCTGATCTGGGTCTCGTTCGCCGGCAAGGCCGGCTACTACGAGTGGTTCTCCCGTGAAACGGTCATGTACGTCGGATCCGGTGTGCTCCTGCTGGCCGCGACAATCCTCGTCGAAGCCAAAGCCAAGTCGCCGATCATCCCGCTCAAGATCGTCACCGAGAAGACCACCGGACTCGCCATCATCGCGTCCGTCGCCGTCGGTGTCGGAATGTTCGGTTCCACCACGTTCCTCGGCCAGTACTTCCAGACCTCGCGTGGCTACACCCCCACGATGGCCGGAGTGCTCACCATCCCGATGGTCGCCGGCATGCTCCTCGGCACGGTCGGATCCGGACAGCTCATCACTCGCTTCGGCAAGTGGAAGCCGTTCGTCGTCGGCGGCGCCGTCCTCATGATCGTCGGCTTCGGATTGCTCGGCACCATCGATCACGAGACCAGCCTCACCCTCGTCGGCGCATACATCGCGATCATCGGTCTCGGCATGGGCATGCTGATGCAGAACCTGGTCCTCGCGGTGCAGAACACCGTCAGCGTCCAGAACATCGGTGCGGCATCCAGCTCGGTTGCCTTCTTCCGGACCTTCGGTGGCGCGATCGGCGTCTCGGTTCTCGGATCGGTGCTGGCCACCCGCGTCGCCGACCTGTCGGCCGACGGTTTCGCGAAACTCGGCATCCCCGCCGGGTCGAGCAGCGGCGGCGGAAGCCTGGACCTGACGTCCATGCCCGCCCCCGTGCAGGGTGTCATCCGCGCCGCATACGGAGACGCGACCGGCCGGATCTTCCTGATCGCCGCCGTCGTCGCCGTCATCACCCTGATCGCCGTCATCCTGCTGCCCAACCGCCCGCTGCGTCGCACCATCGACCTGTCGAGCGAGCAGGAGCCCGTCCAGGAACCCGAGTACGCCCCCGTTCCGGAGTACGCACTCGAGCCCGACACGGCGCCGATCCAGTCGTCCGAGGTCCGCGGCGGCAGGCACGAGGCCCCCGCCGATCAGCGGCAGCCCTTCGCGGGGTTGAGCGCCGACGCCCGGGACCGTCTCCTGTCCATGCTTCTGCCCCAGCCGGAGCAGACGCTGGAAGCGATCGACGAAGCGGAGAAGATCCGCGACGAGGTCAACCGCCTGCGCAACGATCTCAACGCCAAGCTCGTCGAATTCGACGCGGTCTGGGATCGCCTGCGCGAGCTGGGACTGAGCGAGGAGCAAGTGGCCGGCGTCCTCGGCGGCGGCCACGTGACGGACACCGGCAACGGTGCCCTCATCCGCTGAATGAGATGATCGTTCAGTTCCACGACGCCGTCGGCCCGCCCACGTATCCCCCTCTACGTGGGCGGGCCGGCGGCGTGTTCGCTCAATTGACCCGGTTCACGCTGGTGGGCACGTCGAGCAACGTGCTCTACGCTCTCGCCTTCTTCACCCTCGACATGTACGGGTCGTTCGTCGCCAACCTCGTCGGCGTGGTGACCAGTTCGATGCTGGCCAACGAACTCCACCGGCGGCTCACCTTCCGTGCCGTGGACCGCGTCCGCTGGTTCGTCGCACAGTGGGAGGGCGGAACCCTCGCGCTGATCGGCCTGGCCGTCAGCTCACTCGCGCTCGCCCTCCTGCACATGCTCTTCCCCGGCGCCGACGGTCCGGCGCAGGTCGCGCTCGTCATCGCCGTCAGCGCCGTCGTCGGCGGGCTGCGGTTCCTCGCACTCCGCGGTTGGGTCTATGCCTCCGGCCCGTGAGTACTTATTAACCGCCCGTGGTTAACAAGTACTCACGGCAGGGGACGGTGCCACGGACCCGTGATCGCCAGCGTCAGCCCCGGCGACTGGATGTTCGCGAACAGGATCTTCCCGTCCGCACTGAACGCCGGACCGCAGAATTCGCTGTCGTTCAACTCGTTCCGCGCCATCGCGAACGGCTCACCCTCCGCCGTGACGCCCACGAGGTGGCTGATCCCTTCGCCGTCCTCGGCGAGGATCACGCCGCCGTACGGCGAGACGGTGATGTTGTCGGGCCCGTCGTAGTTTCCGGTATCGACCGCGGGATCGGGATTGACACCGAACAGGGTCTTCAGCGTGACGGTCTGCTTCGCCGGGTCGTAGAACCACACCTGGCCGTCGTGCTCGGCGACGCTGCCGTCGCTGGTCCGTGCGTAGCTCGCGACGAAGTAGGCACCGCCGTCGCCCCACCACTGTCCCTCCAGCTTGCGGCTGCGGGTGACGACGTCGTTCCCGAACTGCTCACGCACCGGCGTGCTCGTCGCGTCACGGTCCGGCACACCTACCCACTGCACGGCGTACACGGTTCCCGGCTCGGTGGCCTGCGACAGGTCGGGGACGTGCGTTCCGCCCTGGAAGCACGCCATCGCCTGGAGAGCACCCGCGGCGTCGCCGCCCGGAGACTGCGCGAGTTCGCGCAGCGCGTTCGGCCCGCCCCGGAAACCCTGCGGCGGCGTCCACCGGTAGTACAGGCCGTTCGGCCCGGACGCATCCTCCGTGAGATAGATGGTGCTCGACGCCGGATCCACCGCCACGGCCTCGTGCGCATACCGGCCGAGGAACTTCAGCGGCACAGGACTTTTGCCCCTGTTCGCGTCCTGACTCGCCGGGTCCACCTCGAAGACGTAGCCGTGGTCGAGCAGGAACCCGTCCTCCCCCGCGCGAGCCTCCGTCTCCTCGCAGGTCAACCACGTCCCCCACGGGGTGATGCCGCCCGCGCAGTTGTTCACGGTGCCCGCGACGCTGACGTACTGGCCCTGCCGTGCGCCATCGGCGCCGACCGCGGTCGTGGTCGTACCGCCGCGCGCGCCCGCGTCGTACGTCAATCCGTCGAGGGCGGGCACACCGAACGGTTCGTCGCTGCCGATCTCGTGATTGGTGACGAGTGTGGAACCGCCGGGTCGCGCGAACACCCCGATGGCGTCGGGATCGCTCGGCACCGGTACGCCACCGTCCAACTGCGTCTCACCCGACCGGGAGACGACGGTGTACGAAAAACCCACCGGGAGCGAGAGAATGCGGTTCGGGTCGGGTACGAGCGGTCCGTAGCCGATCGCCTGTCCCGGCGCCGCGGACGCGAACGCCGGCCGGACGAGGGCGTCGACGCTTCCGGCGAGTGCCACACCGAGGCCGGTGAGCGCGGTGCGACCGAGGAACCCGCGGCGGTTGAGTGGTGCAGTGGACACTGTCTGAAACCTCCATGGTGACGAACCGGGACCCTCGGACGGTAGGGACCGGACTGCCCTGGTTCGTGGACGCACCGTGGCGCGCGCGTGAACCGGGCGAGAACTTCCCCTGTGAGTACTTGTTAACCGCCGACGGTTAATAAGTACTCACGGGCGTTGACATGTGACCAAATGGTCACCTATTCTCGATTCATGGACGACGATCACGTCTTCAAGGCGCTGGCCGATTCCACCCGCCGCCTGATACTCGACCGATTGTTCGCCCAGGATGGTCAGACGCTCACCGAACTCGAGTCGCAGGTCGAGATGACACGATTCGGGGTCATGAAGCATCTGCGTGTGCTCGAAGACGCGGGGCTCGTCGTCACGCGCCGCTCCGGCCGGGAAAAACTTCACTACCTCAATCCTGTGCCGATACAGCTGATCCACAACCGGTGGATCGACAAATACACCGAGCGTCACACGAGTGCGCTCGCTCAGCTGAAAGCCGAACTGGAGGAAGAGAAATGACTACCGCCGACGCATTCCAGATCTACGCGGTCTATATCAAGGCGACGCCGGAGGCCATCTGGGACGCCATCACCAAACCCGAGTGGTCGCAGCAGTACGGTTACGGCGGCCTCGTCGACTACGACCTCCGCGCGGGCGGCGCGTTCCGATCGCGCGCGGACGACGCGATGAAGGAATACCCGGGCGTGCCCGACGTGATCGTCGACGGCGAGGTGATCGAGTCCGATCCGCCGAAGAAGCTGGTGCAGACGTGGCGGATGCTGATGGACGCCGACAACGTGGAGGGTTTCACCACCCTGACCTACGAGATCGTGCCGTCGAGCCGGCCCGGTGTCGCGAAACTGACTGTCACACACGACCTCACCAACGCACCCGACCTGGCCGAGATGGTCGCGGGCAGGCGCGAGTCCGAGGGCGCGGGCGGCGGCTGGAACGAGGTGCTGAGCGGAATGAAGACCCTGCTCGAGACGGGGCAGCCGATGGTGAACTGGGACTGACCCGCGGGTCGGCGGGCGCGAGGGCCCGACATCTGTCGGACGGCCGCAGTAAGCTCCAACCATGACGGCTGCGCAGTCGCTCGACGGGGATTTCCTCGCACTCGCCGACCCTTACCGGCGCGAGTTGCTCGCCCATTGTTATCGCATGATGGGCTCACTTCACGACGCCGAAGACCAGATGCAGGAGACCTTCATCCGGGCCTGGCGGGGGTACGACGGCTACCAGCAGCAGGCGTCGCTGCGGACGTGGCTGTACAAGATCGCCACCAATACGTGCCTGACGGCCCTGCAGAGCAAATCCAAGCGTCCGCTGCCGAGCGGGCTGGGCGCTCCCGACTCCGACCCGACCGCCGACCTCGTCGAACGACACGAGGTCCCGTGGCTCGAACCGCTCCCCAACCGCCTCATCGACGACGACGCGAACGATCCCGCCACCGTCGTGACGTCGCGCGAGTCGGTGCGGCTGGCGTTCATCGCCGCCCTTCAGCATCTTCCTGCACGTCAGCGCGCGGTCCTCGTCCTCCGCGACGTGTTGCAGTGGAAGGCGTCGGAGGTCGCGACGGCTCTCGGTACCACCACGACGGCAGTGAACAGCCTGCTGCAGCGTGCACGTGCGCAGCTCGAACTGGCCACGCCGACGGCCGACACTCTGGTGGAACCGGAGTCCCCCGAGGAGCGCGACCTCCTCGACCGCTACGTCGCCGCGTTCGAGGACTACGACATCGACGCGATCGTCGAACTGTTCACCAAGGACGCCGTCTGGGAGATGCCTCCGTTCGACGGCTGGTATCGCGGGGGCGCCTCGATCGGCACCCTGATCAGCGGAAACTGTCCGGCCAAGGCTCCGGGCGACATGCGTCTGGTGTCCACGGCGGCCAACGGACAGCCGGCCCTCGGCCTGTACATGCGCGGGGAGGACGGCGTCCACCGCCCGTTCCAGCTCCACGTCCTGGATGTGACGGCCGACGGGGTCTCCCATGTCGTCTGCTTCTTCGACGTCGATCTGTTCGAGAAGTTCGGACTACCGGAGACCCCGCCCGCCTGACCCCTACGCCGGCACGGCGGCCGGATCCATCCACATGACCTCCCAGACGTGACCGTCCAGGTCGCGGAACGCGCGTCCGTACATGAAGCCCTCGTCCTGGAGCTTGCCCCACGACGTTCCGCCGGTGGCGAGGGCCTTGTCGACGAGGCTGTCGACTTCCTCGCGGCTGTCGGCCGAGATACACATGAGGGCCTCGACGGACTTGGACGTGTCGCAGATGCCGCCCTCGATGAAGTCCGTGAACCGGGACTCGACGAGGAGCATCACGGACGTGTGCTCGTTGATCACCATGGCGGTGCAGGAGTCGTCGCTGAACGTGGCGTTGAACTCGAAGCCGAGTCCGCCGAAGAACGTCTTGGTCGCGTCGAGGTTCTTGATCGGCAGGTTCACGAAGAGCATCCGGGACATGTGATTCTCCTTCTCGGGTTCCGCCCAGTGCGGAAGGTCATCGATACAGACCGCAGCGGTGCGCAAAACTCATCGGCGACCGCTCGCCCGATCCCCTCAGCTCTCGGCGAGGTCGAGGAACGAGCCGATCATGATCCGTCCGGCCGCTTCCACGTCGTCCAGGTGTTCCCCCGACGGCGCGGTGCCCGGCGGCATGTGGGCGTGCATCACCGGCAGCTGCGCGCGGGTCAGTTCGACGTGGAACTGCAACCCGTACGCCCGGCGGCCGATCGCGAACGCCTGATTCTCGTAGAGGTGACTGCTCGCCAGCCGGACCGCGCCGTCGGGGAGGTCGAAGGTGTCGCCGTGCCAGTGGACGACGGGCACCTCGGCGCCGGCCGAACCGAACACGGGATCGCGCGTCCCGTCCGCGGACACGGTGACCGTCCCGGCGCCGTTCTCCGGGGTCGGCCCCCGGCGGATCGCGCTGCCGAACGAGGCGGCGAGAAGCTGCGCGCCGAGGCAGATTCCCAGCATCGGAAGTCCGGCGTCCACAATTTCTTTGATGAAGTTTCGCTCTCGTGGAAGTTGCGGGTGGGTAACGTCATCGAGTGCGCCCATCGGACCGCCCATCACCACGAGGCCGCCGATGTCGTGAACGGCCGGGAGTTCCGACGCTCGGTGCATGGGGTACTCGGTGTAGCGAATTCCCCGCTCCGCCAGCAAAGTACCGACGAGTGCCGGCCCTTCGAACGGCACGTGCTTTACAACCGCCCAGTGCTTGTTCATGCCACAATTCTTACCGAGTAGGGACTTTCGGCCCTATGCAGGCCGGGATTCGCGAATTCCGCACTGAGTGCACAAAATTCGGATGTTCACACGGAGTTCATGTTCGGTGTACACCACCCGAATGACACCCACCAAACTGGACGCTTGTCTAGTGGCATGGCTCACGCGAAACCTGTAGAAATACGACGTCACGCTTTCGTGACCCGTCCCATATCAATTAGTTATCCGGTGGTGGTCCCTGACAAACGGAACGTCACCATCTCCCGTTACCTCAGACCACAGACGAGCCCTCCCGCGATCCGGGAAGTCGTCTACGGGATGGAAAGGGCCCTAGATGCCGCTCCCCATGTCCCCTCTCGACTCGATGTTCCTTCTCGGCGAGTCCCGTGAGCACCCGATGCATGTCGGCGGCGTAGAGATCTTCCAGCTCCCGGAAGGCGCCGACACCTACGACATGCGCGCGATGCTCGACCGCGCGCTCGCCGACGGCGACGGAATCGTCACCCCCCGGCTCGCCAAGCGAGCCCACCGGTCCTTCTCGACGCTCGGTCAGTGGAGCTGGGAGACCGTCGACGACATCGACCTCGGTCACCACATCCGGCACGACGCGCTGCCCGCCCCCGGGGGCGAGGCCGAGCTGATGGCACTGTGCTCGCGGCTGCACGGATCGCTGCTCGACCGCAGCCGCCCGCTGTGGGAGATGCACCTGATCGAGGGACTGAGCGACGGACGGTTCGCCGTCTACACCAAGATCCACCACGCGGTCGCCGACGGCGTCACCGCGATGAAGATGCTGCGCAGCGCGCTCAGCGAGAACTCGGAGGACCGGGACGTGCCGGCCCCGTGGCAGCCGCGGGGACCGCGGCCGCAGCGGACGCCGTCGAAGGCGTTCAGCCTGTCGGGTCTGGCCGGTTCCACGTTCCGCGCGGCCCGCGACACCGTCGGTGAGGTCGCCGGGCTCGTGCCCGCGCTCGCCGGCACCGTGTCCCGCGCCTTCCGCGACCAGGGCGGCCCGCTCGCCCTGTCCGCACCCAAGACCCCGTTCAACGTGCCGATCACCGGTGCCCGCCAGTTCGCGGCGCAGTCGTGGCCGCTCGAACGTCTCCGGCTCGTCGCCAAGCTGTCCGACACCACCATCAACGACGTCGTGCTCGCGATGTCCTCCGGGGCGCTCCGCAGTTACCTCGAGGACCAGAACGCGCTGCCCGCCGAGCCGCTGATCGCGATGGTGCCGGTGTCGCTGAAGAGTCAGCGCGAGGCGTCGAACGGCAACAACATCGGGGTGCTCATGTGCAACCTCGGCACCCACCTCCCCGATCCGGCGGATCGCCTCGACACCATCCGGACGTCCATGCGCGAGGGCAAGGAGGCGTACGAGACGATGAGTGCCACGCAGATCCTCGCGATGAGCGCTCTCGGCGCGGCACCGATCGGCGCGAGCATGCTGTTCGGGCACAACTCGCGGGTGCGCCCGCCGTTCAACCTCATCATCTCCAACGTTCCGGGCCCCAGCTCGCCGCTGTACTGGAACGGGGCGCGACTCGACGCGATCTACCCGCTGTCGGTGCCCGTCGACGGCCAGGGCCTGAACATCACCTGCACCAGCAACGACGACATCATCTCGTTCGGGGTCACCGGCTGCCGCAGCGCGGTGCCCGACCTGAAGTCGATCCCCGCCCGGCTGGGGCACGAACTGCGCGCCCTCGAGCGCGCGGTCGGAATCTGACCCTAGGGACTCTTACGGTCGCTGTGCCCGAGGTGGCGGTCTGGTGCCACCCGGTCCCGGACCAATTGCTTGAGCACGGTGATGTCGGGGAAGCCGCCCTGCTCCTTGCGGTCCCAGATCAGTTCGTCGTCGACGGTGATGCGGAAGATCCCGCCGGTGCCGGGGACGAGCGCGACCTCGCCGAGTTCCTGCCCGAACGTGCCGAGTAGTTCCTGCGCCATCCACGCTGCGCGTAACAGCCACTGGCACTGGGTGCAGTAGGTGATCGCGACCCGGCCGTCCGTGCTGCTCGTCGTCATCGTGCCAGGTTAGCCGAAGGTGCTCCCCCGCTTGCGGTTCGAGTTGCACGGAGGACACCTGTTCGTCATGCGGACGTCAGCATCGTGAGGCAGACTGTCGATCGCCATGCTGTGCCCCTCGACGAAAGGAAGCCGCCATGTCCACCGCGCTCGAAGAATCGCGTCGCCACGCCATCGAGCTGACCAACGAGAAGATCCAGGCCGTCAAGGACTTCTTCACCAACATCTTCCGCCTGGACACCACGCACCGCACCGAGGCCTGAACACGGGGGGAGGTCTTCGCCGAGAAGGCCTCCCCGTGTTCACCGGATCCTCTCGAAGAACTGCACGACCTCCGCGGTGCGGAAGTGGTCTTCCGAGACGTGCGGTCCGCTCACCTCGACGAACTCGACGACGTCCGAGCCGCGGCGGAGCATCTCGACCCACGGTCCCGTGACGCCGGCGATGTTCGCCACCTCGTCCTCCCGCGACGCGTACACCCGAATCGGCACTCCGACATAGTCTCCCGGCTCGTGCCGGACGGCGTCCCAGCGCTCGGTCTTCGATTCGAGGTCCTGCCCGTCCGCGGACAACCGAAAGGCGTCCCGCACGGTGTCGCGTCCGTGTTCGCCCCGTTCCCACACTGCGCGCAGCGACAGCGACGGAGCGATGAACACGGCTCCGTCCCACGCGACCTCCCGCAGGCGTACGGCGTTGGCGGCGGCGTTACCACCCATCGATTCGCCGATGAGGAACCGAACTGTCACCGGCCACCGGCGGGACACCCACTCGTCCAGTGCGACCACGGCGTCCTGCGCCAGGCGGTTTCCCCACTGGTCGCCGTGCAGGTACGGGCTGGCGACCAGGTAGCCGGCGTCCAGCAAGCCGTCCCGCAGGCCGGCGCGGTCGTCGATCGACCTCTCGTCCCCCGTCCGCCCGTGCAGGTAGTACGCGACCGCGGACGGCGTCACCCCGCGCGGCACCGCGACCACCGCACGATCGCCGGAGCGCGGGACGGTCACCGCGTGCTCCTCGTACGTCGTGAGGTGTGCCGTGCGCCGCGTCAGCGATTCGGCGGACCCGGCACGAAGTATCACCCCGCCACGCTAACAAGCGGGGACGCGACGTGCCTGGCGGCGATCTCCGACCCGGCGCCGGTTTCGCCGAGACGAGCTGACGTCCGACGCCACGCTCCTATAATTTCAAGCCTGAGCCCTAGTTGCGAGGGGGACGGATGGCCGGCTTCCTGCTACGACGAGCGCTCAACTACGTGGTGCTGTTGCTGCTGGCGTCGTTCCTGACGTTCAGTCTCGCCTCGCTCACGTTCCGTCCGCTCGACAGCCTGGAGCAGCGCAATCCGCGGCCACCGCAATCGGTGATCGACGCGAAGGCCGCCGAACTGCATCTGGACGATCCGATCCCGGTCCGGTACGCGAACTGGCTGGGCGGCGTGGTCCACGGCGACTTCGGCACCACCATCACGGGTCAGCCGGTGTCGGACGAGCTGGGTCGCCGGATCCTGGTGAGCATGCGGTTGCTGATCCTCGGTTCCGTGATCGGAGCGGTGCTGGGTGTTCTGATCGGCGCCGCCGGTGCGATCCGGCAGTACAAGTTCAGTGACTATTTCAGCACCGTCCTGTCGCTGCTGATTCTCAGTGCGCCGGTGTTCCTCGTCGCGACCCTGCTGAAATACGGTGCTCTCCAGATCAACTCGGCCACCGGCAACCAGATCTTCCTGTACACCGGAGAATCCTCGGCCAGCACGATCACCGGGTTCTGGCCGCAGTTCGTCGACCGCGTGCAGCATCTCGTGCTGCCGACCATCGCGCTGGCGTTGGGCAGCATCGCCGGTTACAGCCGGTACCAGCGCAACGCGATGCTCGACGTTCTGGGGAGTGACTTCATCCGGACCGCCAGGGCGAAGGGACTGACCCGGCGGGCGGCACTGCTCAAGCACGGGCTCCGGACGGCACTGATCCCGATGGCGACCCTGTTCGCCTACGGATTCGGGGCGCTGGTCGTCGGCGCGACGTTCACCGAGACGATCTTCGGCTGGCACGGCATCGGCGAGTGGATCGTGATCGGCATCGACAATCAGGACACCAACATCGTCGTGGCGATCACGTCGTTCACCGGGCTGATCGTGCTGCTGTCGGGACTCCTCTCGGACGTGGTGTACGCGGCGCTCGACCCGAGGGTGCGTGTCGGATGACCGAGATCCAGATCGCGTCCACCGATGCGGCGGTGTCGGCCGTCGGTCGCCGGACCCTGCTGTGGCGGCGGTTTCTCCGGAACAAGCCCGCCATCGCCGGGGTGTGCGTCCTGGTGCTGCTGTTCGTGGGCAGTTTCGTCGGACCCTACCTGCTCCCCTACGACTATCAGCAACTCGACTACACCGCGCTGCTGCAGCCGCCCAGCGCCGAACATCCGTTCGGCACCAACCAGATCGGCCAGGACGTTCTGGCCCAGACGTTGCGCGGGCTGCAGAAGTCGCTGATCATCGGGATCTGCGTCGCGATCTTCTCCACCGCCATCGCGGCGCTCGTCGGTGCCCTGGCAGGGTATGTCGGCGGCTGGCCGGATCGGGTGATCATGTGGCTGGTCGACCTGCTGCTCGTCGTTCCCAGCTTCATCATCATCGCCGTGTTCACTCCGCGGCTGAAGTCCTCGAGCTCGATCGCCCTGCTGATCCTGCTGCTGGCGGTGTTCGGCTGGATGATCACCGCCCGGATGGTCCGGGGAATGACGCTCAGCCTGCGCGAGCGGGAGTTCGTCCAGGCGGCCCGGTACATGGGCGCCCCCACCCACAAGATCATCACCAGCCACATCGTCCCCAACATCGCGTCGATTCTGATCATCGACGCGACCCTGAACGTCGGTGCCGCGATCCTCGCCGAGACCGGGCTCAGTTTCCTCGGGTTCGGTGTCCAGAAGCCGGACATCTCTCTCGGGTCGCTGATCGCCGACGGCACCGAATCCGCGCTCACCTACCCGTGGCTGTTCCTGTTCGCGGGCGGACTGCTGGTGATCACCGTGCTGTCGGCGAACCTGGTGGGCGACGGTCTGCGCGACGCGGTCGACCCCAGCTCGACGCGGGCCCGGTCCCGCAAGCGGAAGAAGAAGGCGACGCGGTGAGCGGGCGGCCGCTGCTCGAGATCGAGGACCTGCGGGTCAGCTTTCCCAGCGAGGAGGGCCGCATCGAGGCGGTCCGCGGTGTCGGCTACAGCGTCTCCGACGGCGAGGTGCTCGCCATCGTGGGTGAGTCGGGTTCGGGCAAGTCGGTGGCGTCGCTCGCCGTGATGGGTCTGCTGCCCGAGCACGCGCGCGTCACCGGCTCCATCCGGTTGCAGGGCCGCGAGCTGCTGGGCATGGGCGACAAGGAGCTGTCGGCGCTGCGCGGGAAGACGGTCAGCATGGTGTTCCAGGACCCGCTGTCCGCGTTGACGCCGGTGTACCGGGTCGGTGACCAGATCGCCGAGGCGCTGCTCGTCCACGGTAGGGCGAGCAGCAAGAAGGATGCCGCGCAGCGTGCTGTCGAGCTCCTCGACCTGGTTGGGATACCCGATCCGGCGGTGCGCGCCAAGGCCTTTCCCCACGAGTTCTCCGGCGGCATGCGACAGCGCGTCGTGATCGCCATCGCCATCGCCAACGACCCCGCGCTGATCATCTGCGACGAACCGACCACCGCCCTCGACGTGACCGTGCAGGCGCAGATCCTGAACCTGCTGCGCAAGGCCCGCGACCTCACCGGCGCCGGCGTCGTGATGATCACCCACGACATGGGCATCGCCGCGACGCTGGCCGACCGCGTGGTGGTGATGTACGCGGGCCGGGTGGTGGAGTCGGCGCCGGTGCGCGAACTGTTCGCCGAACCCCGGATGCCCTACACCGCAGGGCTACTCGTGTCGGTACCCCGGATGGATGCGCCGATCCGGAGCCGCCTGGTCTCGATCGCCGGTGCCCCGCCCGCGCTCCATTCGCTGCCACCGGGCTGCACGTTCGCGCCGCGCTGCCCGCTCGCGGTCGACGCCTGCCTGCTCGCCGAGCCGGAACTCGTCTCGACCGGACCCGGTCATCGGGCTGCGTGCATCCGCGTCGACGAGGCGGGCACCCGGGACCTGTTCACGGCGTATCGGCGGGACCAGCCGGCACCCGCCCCCACCGCGGAGACGCCACCCGAACAGCGGGTGGTGCTGCAGGTGACCGATCTCGTGAAGACGTATCCGATCACCAGCGGTCTGGTGTTCCGCCGCAAGCGGGGCGAGATCCGGGCGGTCGACGGCATCAGCTTCGACATCCGCGCCGGCCGCACGCTGGCGCTGGTGGGTGAATCCGGCTCGGGCAAATCGACCACGTTGACGCAGATTCTCGACCTGGCCGCGCCGGAATCCGGTTCGATCGCGGTGCTGGGCGCCGACGTCGCGGCGCTGAGCCCACCCGAGAAGCGTGCGATCCGGCGCAAGATGGCGGTCGTCTTCCAGGATCCGACGGCGTCACTGGACCCCCGACTGCCGGTGTTCGACGTTCTCGCCGAGCCACTCCGGCTGGACGGTCGCAGGCGTGAGGAGGTCGGCCGCCGGGTACCGGAGTTGCTCGACCTCGTCGGGTTGCGCCGCGAGCACGCCGATCGCTATCCGGCCGATTTCTCGGGCGGCCAAAAGCAGCGGATCAGCATCGCCCGGGCGCTCGCCCTCGACCCGGAACTGCTGATCCTCGACGAGCCGGTGTCGTCGCTCGACGTCTCGATCCAGGCCGGGGTGCTCAACCTCCTGCGCGATCTTCAGGAGCAGCGGGGCATGTCGTACCTGTTCGTCTCCCACGACCTGTCGGTGGTCCGCAATATCGCGCACGACGTCGCGGTGATGTACCGGGGCAGGATCGTCGAGTCGGGGGCAGCGCAGATGATTTTCGAGGATCCGCAGCACGAGTACACCCGGGCGCTCCTCGAGGCAATTCCCGTTCCGGATCCGACGTTTTTGGCACACTAGCCTCAGCGAACTTCGAGGAAGGGCACCCCCATGAGGATTCGTTCGGCGCGCACCCGCCTCGCGGTATCGGTCCTGGCCGTCGGACTGTTTCTCGGTGGCTGCGGGGGTTCGGACACCGGTGATGTCGAGGCCGGATCCGGGTCGATCGGCACCACCAACGACATCAACCCGCACGATCCCAGCGAGTTGCGCGACGGCGGAAACCTGCGGTTGGCGTTGTCGGGTTTCCCCCCGAACTTCAACACGCTGTCCAACGACGGCAACGACACCGAGATCGGCGCCATGCTGAAGCCGATGATGCCCCGCGCGTTCAGCACCGACGCCTCGGGAGCGCTGTCGGTGAACCACGACTACTTCACCGACGTCGCGCTCACCGGCACCGATCCCCAGCAGGTCACGTACACGATCGACCCGAGGGCGGTGTGGTCCGACGGCACCCCGATCACGTGGGCGGACATCCAGTCCCAGGCCGCGGCGCTCAGCGGTGAGAACAAGGACTTCCTGATCGCGAACACGTCCGGGTTCGAGCGGGTGGACAGGGTCGAGCGCGGCGTCGACGACCGTCAGGCGGTGATCACGTTCGCCGAGCCGTACGCCGAATGGAAGGGCCAGTTCGCGGGCAATTCGATGCTCTACCCGAAGTCGGTGACCGCGACCCCCGAGGCGTTCAACGAGAGTCTGCGCGACGGGGTCACGCTGACGTCGGGACCGTTCCAGATCGCGTCGATCGACAGGGCGCAGAACCGAATCACACTGGGCCGCAACCCCGCGTGGTGGGGTAACACCCCGAAGCTCGACACCATCACCTACAGCGTTCTCGACGACGCCGCGCGCATTCCCGCTCTGCAGAACAACGAGATCGACGCGTCCGGACTGGGCACCATCGACGAGGTGAAGACAGCACAGGGTTCGGCAGGAATCGCGATCCGCCGGGCGCCGGGAAACCAGTTCTCGCACATCACGTTCAACGGCGCGGAGGGATCGATCCTCGCCGATCCGGAATTGCGGGTGGCGCTGTCCAAGGGCATCGACCGGCAGGGCATCGCGACCGCGATCCAGAACGGTCTGGTCGACGATCCCCAGCCGCTGAACAACCACATCTACCTCAACGGTCAAGAGGGCTACCAGGACAACAGCGCAGCCGTCTCCTACGACCCCGAGGAGGCCGCGAGGCGGCTCGACGAACTCGGCTGGACACTCGACGGCGAGTTCCGGGAGAAGGACGGGCGCAGGCTCGAGATCCGCGACGTGATGTACCAGTCGACCACCTGGGTCCAGATCGCGCAGATCCTTCAGCAGAACCTCGCGCAGATCGGCGTCAAACTGAACATCGACACCCGCGGCGGCACCGGATTCTTCACCGATGTCATCCAGCCCGGCGACTTCGACATCGCCCAATTCTCCTGGGTGGGTGACCCGTTCCCGCTCAGCGGCCTGCCGCAGATCTACGCGTACAACCCCGACGACCTGCAGGGCAATTACGGCCGGATCGGTTCGCCCGAACTGAATGCGCTGATCGAGCGGACGATCTCGGAACTCGACCCGCAGAAGGCGATCGAACTGGCCAACGAGGTGGACACCGCGGTGTTCGAGGAGGGGTTCTCGCTGCCGCTGGTGCAGGCGCCGGGCAATGTCGCGGTGCGCGACAACCTGGCGAACTTCGGTGCCGCCGGCCTTGCGTCCTACGACTACACGAAGATCGGCTTCCTGAATTAGCGGGTTCGTGGCCGTCCGCTATCCCGTTGCCGTCGGCGCGTGTGCGCTGGTGGTGTGCGGCGCGTTCGCCGTGGTCGCCGACGCCGATCAGCTCAGCGCACTGGTCGTGGTCGCGGCGACGGTGCTCGGTGTCACCGGCTACACGTGGTTCGCTGCTACCCGTTCGGGGTCGGAGCCGGGTCGCCCTGCCACGGTGTACCGGGTCCGCCAGCAGCATCGGCTGACCAGCAGGTCCTGGATCGAGGTTCGTGAGGAACGGGGTTCGTTGTGGATTCCGGTGTTCTTCGATCCCGTCCTGGTCACCCTGCCGACGCCGACCGCGGCGACGGTGCACGGCGTGGGGCGTCGCCGTGTCGTCGTCTGGGAAGGCCGTCGACTGCTTCCCTCCGGTCGAGCGCGTCGTTCGGAGCCGGCCGGCCGGTTGATCGACAACCCGTCTCGTCCGGATCCGGACGGTCCGGTGCGCGCGCGGGTGGCCGCTCGGCCGGTCCGCCGGCTCGTCCTCGACGCCCAGTTCGCGGTGGCGGCACCGTTCGTCGGGGCATTGTGGGTCTACGTCGCGGGCGGCGGGGTCCCGGCGTTCGCCGGCGCGACGTGTGTGGCGGCGGCCGTCGCGGTGTGGTTGGCGGCCGTCCGCGGCTCCGACCCCAGCTGAGGGGTCAGGACATGGTGACGCCCGCGCTGACGAAGCACGGCAGCAGTCCGGCGATCTCGCTCAGCACGGGGCCGAATCCCACGGCGGCGGGTACCGGGTCGTTGACGAACGCGACACCCCGGAAGCCGGTGGTGAGGTTCGTGAACTGCACGACGGCGCCGTTCCACTGCGCGAGCGGCGCGGCGGTGGTGTACCGGATCCGGTCGGGCGCGACCCGCTCCGCGTTGAACGTCAGCCACGCGCCGGGGGCGCACGTCGACATCGAGCCGGGGATGAAGGGCGCCGCGGAGACGGCCGCGGGCACTGCGAACGACAGTGCGCCTGCCACGGCGATCACTGCACCCAACCGGCCCACCACGTGTCGAGTAGACATCGGAATTCCTTTCGGGGCGCGCCAATCCGTCTCCCCGAGTACGGCGGAACCGCGTCACTGAGTATGAATACCAGGTCAGAGAATTATATCTCCGCAGGTAGGTCCCACCGCTAGAGTGAACGACCCACTCGTGGGCCGAATGCCGTCGTGTAGCGCACGGCAGTGGGGAGCAACGAAACATGCTGCTGCCAAGAAATACTGACTTCGACTCGTGCCGGTTCGACGCAGGCGAGGTCGGCGGACAACCGGTCACTCCGCCACGAGCCGAGCCCCGACGGTGTGCAGCACCTGCACCTCGGGGTTCCACGGGACCAGCGCATCGACGGATTTCTCGAGCTCGTCGACCGGCGGGAGCGTCTCGGGACCGAGCACCGCGACCGTGGCAGTGCCGCCCTGCCAGGTGACGTCGGTGACCTCGGCGCCGGGAGTGCCGGCGAGCCAGTTCTCCGCTGCGGTGGAGATCTGCTGCGCCCACAGCGAGGACAGCGAGTTGACCACCATCGGGATCGCGACCGCGGCCAGGACCAGCGCCAGGACGGTATACGCGCGCCGCCGGTGCGCGCCGGTGGCGCTCCCGACTTCCCTGGCGTATCCCGCAGCGACGAGCACGGCCGTCGCGGTGATGACCATCGCCACGACATTGGACGCGAACAGCACGAACGCCCCCACAGCCAGGGAGGGAGCCCCCGATCCCAGGCACACCCCCACCACCGCGAGGGGAGGCACCAGGGAGATGGCGATGGCGACACCGGGAAGAACGTCACCGACGTCCTTCCTCGCGACGGCGACGGCACCGACCAGGCCGGTGGCCAGCGCGGCGGCCAGGTCCATCAGGGTCGGTGACGTACGGCCGGTCACTTGCGAATTGGTCAGCACACTCGACGGATTCGGTAATACCTGCGCGAATGCCATGCCCAGCACGACGACGAGGGCGATGCCGGCGAGGACGTAGAACAGGCTGTGCCCGATCAGGCGGCCGTTGCCGGTGGTGATGCCCAACCCCACCCCGAGAATGGGCGTCGACAACGGTGCGACGATCATCGCACCGATGACGGTGGCGGTGGAATCACCCACGACACCGGCCACCGCGATCACGGCCGAGAGCGTCAACATCACCCAGAACGCGGAACGTTTGGCGTCCCGGTCGCCGACCGAGAGATCGAGGCGTTCGCCGAGCTCGGCCAATGTGCGACGGTGCCTGTCGGGAATGACTCCCAGGCGCCCGGTCACCACGTTTCCGGCCGCGACGTCCGCGCCGATCCCGCGACGCCGGAGAGCAGCGAGACGATCGCGATACCGACGGTGAAGTAGATCGCCGCGCTGCCGATCCGCGACGCGGCGGTCGCCTCGACAGTGAACGGCCACAGCGTTGCGACGAGGGTCGCGAGTACGCAGATCCAGCCGAAGAAGGTCGCCGCGCGTGGCGTCGAGACCATGAGCACGTGCAGGAGCGCGGTGGCGGTCAGGGCGGCGACGGCGGCGCCGACGGCGAGGGTGCTCGCCTGGGAGTTTCCCACGGTGGTCGCCGGGGTGATCACCGGGATGTCGAGCAGCCCGCGGACGATCAACAGCCCGACGACCGCGGCCAGGGCTGCAACGAGCGCAGTGGCGGCACCTCCGGCCCACAGCCGTTTCGCGTCGACGGTGGGGGCGGCCGGTCTGCCGGGCCGGATCTGGTTCATCGAAGGCTCCTTCCGAATGTCGGGCGGAGAGGGTTTCCAGCCACGGTAGGCCGTTCGGATTCTCGAGTTGTCATCCTCCGCGGGTGAAAGGAACGGGCAGAGCAGGTCTGGTCGCGGGGTTATCCGGAGGCGTCACCCACGTCCAATTCGAGACGGTCCTCCTCGAGCCGGACCACCCGGACGGTGCGCGAGTCGCCCGCCGCCGTGGTCACCTCCAGCCGTCCGTCGTCGGCGGGCACCCACGTCCCCTCTCGTGCCTCGTTGGCGTCTCCCCGGCCGATCGCCCAATCGACGAACGAGCCGTCCGGCCGAAATTCGATACCGCCGCGCCCCCTCGCGCGCGGGAAGTCGAATTCGGCGGGCCGGTAGACGCGGAGGCCGTCGTGGTCCTCCTCGAACGAATGCCCCCAGCGGCCGGTGGCGGCGCCCCGGGCGAGGACGGCAGACGATGCCGGACTCGCGGCCCGCCCGGTCCACAACTGCTTCCGGACACCGTCGAGGCACGCTCCCATCCGCGCGCCCTGCCCCTTGGTGAACATGACCATCCCGGCGTCGTCCGTGTAGTCCATGTAATCCATGAACAGGTCGCCGTGGGGGCCGTTCCCGCAACTGATGTGCGGGAATCGCGGCATCCCGACGTTCTGCCCGCCCTGATTGGGTGTGTCGCCGACCTCGTCGGAGCCCCGGCACCCGGTACCGTCGTCGCCCCAGATGTGGAAGAGATTGAAGTAGTGCCCGATCTCGTGGGTCGCGGTGCGCCCGAGGTTGAACGGGGCCCGTGCGGTGCCCGTCGTCCCGAACGCGGTGTAGGTGATCACGACGCCGTCGGTGGCGACCGGACCGCCGGGGAACTGCGCGTATCCGAGCAGACCACCGCCGAGCGCACAGACCCAGATGTTCAGGTATCTCTGCGTCGGCCACGGATCGGCGCCGCCGGTCTCCGCGGATTTGACGCCGTCATTCTGGTCGAACGCGTCGACTTCGGTTGCAGTTCGGGTGATTCCGTTCGTCGCCCGCCCGTCCGGATCCGTGTCGGCGAGATAGAACTCGATTCCCGCGTCGCCGACCAGATACTCGAACACGGACGGAACGGTGTCCACATCGTCGTTGGTGGCCCGGAAATCCTTGTTGAGCACCGCGATCTGGCTCTCGATCTGCGCGTCGGAAATGTTCTGCGCCGCAGCCTTCCACACGACGTGAACGACGACCGGAATCCGCGCGACGCCGCGGGCGGCGATCGACTGCAGCGATTCCAGGTCGATGGTCTGGTTCTCGATCTCCGATCGGGCGATGCGATACGACTCCGACTCGGTCAACAACCGGCGGTGCACGTCCATCGCCCCACAGGTGCGCTGCGTGGGCAGATCGACCTCTGATTCGTTGGTGCTCATGGCGTCGGGCTCCCTTTCGGTTTCAGAGAATCAGGTCCTGGGGACGGATCAGTTCGCGGGGCAGGCTGCTCGCCTCGATCCGCTCGAGCGGATCGGCCGCGATGTAGGGATCGAGAACCAGACCGGTCAACTGGGCGATCCGCCGCACGGGCACCTGGAACGTGCGGTACGCGCCGTAGGAGAACGCCTCCTCCCCCTCGGCGAATTCGTCGAGCAGGGCGGCCTGGCTGAGCAGGTATCCGGTGACCGAGAGACCGCCGTCCTGCTTGACCATCGCCACCGTCTTCCAGAACTGACGCGGCAGCGCCACCCCGCGGTATTCGGGGTCGTCGGGCGCGAGAACGGGTCCGGTGACGACGCTGACGGCGAGACCGGCGTTGTCCGCGTTCTTCAGGACGTAATCCTCGAGGCCCAGCCACAGGGTCTGGCCGGCGTTGAAACTGTGATGTTGCGGAGTGCAATTGGTGAAGTGGAACGTGTCGTCGTTCGCGGCCTTGGCGAGCGGTCCCCACGCCGGGTCGAGTCGGCGCACGAGGTGTCCGCGGTCGAGCGGATTGTCGCGATACACGTCCTCCCCCGTCTGCTGGTCGGCCGGAAGTCGCGGGTCGAGAATCCATCTGTCGCTGTCGCGCCGCGGGCTCTGCGACTGCGTTCCGTCGATGTTCACGGCAGTGAACAGCGCCAGCGCCCGGTATCGGTGCATCACGACGCTGAAGTGGTGATACGTCAACTGCGGGGACGCGACCGACGGTGTCCCGGGCCGCGGAAGGGGTAGCGGCACGCGCAGGAAGTTCGCGTCGTACCCCCCGCGCGTGCTGTAGTCCGGGTCGATCGAGATCGCCTCGGGCTCAGGCGGTCGCCGGGCGGCGGCCGGTGAGTCGACGGAGCCGAGACGCACCGTGATCTCGAGGGGAACCCGGACGGTCACTTCCCGTTCGCGTTCGACGGCCGGGGATTTCGTCGGTTCCGCCCGCTCCGCGCGGACCACGTCGTCGACGAGGTCACGCGACTGCGGGGCCAGGTTCTGCGCGCGCACGTACTCGAGGATGCGGCTGATGCGCACCCCCTCGTTGAGGACACCACCGAACTCGGTGTGCTGCGGCGCCCGCACGCTCGCGTGATGCAACGCGACCACCTCCCACTGATCGTTAAAGACCGGCGAACCCGAGGATCCGGGTTCGGTGTCGGCCGAGTAGTGCAGAAACCGCTCGGGTATGTCGACGATACGGTTCTCCCGCAGGGCAATCTGCTTCTTCTCGCCGCGGGGGTGTTGCACGATGGTCACGAACTCGCCGATGACGGCCTTGCCCTCCGCCTGGATCAGCGGGTTGAAACCGAACTGGGCGAGCGTTCCGGGTTCGGCTCCGACCGCGACGAGCGCGAAGTCGCGGTCCCGGTCGGCGAGATAGAACCGACCCGGGTCCAGCGGGAACATCTGCACGGGGTGCGGTTTTCCGTCGATGCCGTCCTGGTAGTCGAACTCGATCACGCTGCTGCGGGCCGTGTCCGCGTTCGGCAGCACGTGATGGTTGGTCAGCAGCAGCGTGGGTGAGACGAGGAAGCCCGTGCCGTAGCCCTGCAGGGTTCCCCGCGCGTCGCGGATGTTGACGCGCCCGATCGACCGGGCGGCGGCTGCGCCGGCATCGAGGTATCGGACGCCGACGAAATCGGCTGTGTTGATTATTTTCTCGAGTAACCGATCCGGGAGGGCGTCGGACTCCCAGTCCCCATTGCCGTAGTAGCGACCGAGCCGGTCCACGCGCTTCGCGATCCGTTCGGGAGTATCCGCGGCGGCGACGCCTCCGGGGCCGTTGAGTGCGTCCACGTGCTCGCCCCGCTGCGGTGCCCGTTCGCGGGCACGCAGGTCCGCCGCATCGCGTTGTCGCTGCCATTCCGCCTCGAACGTTCCCCCGGGAATCGCGCGCTGCGACTGTCCGTCTCCGATGTTGTCGACGATGGTCATGACTCGGTCCTCACGTAGGTCGGGCGGCTCGTCCTGTGATTGCGAGCCTGCTCGTCGCGGGCACGTCGGTCATGCGTAGTGGGCTACTCGTTTCTCGGTCCGACCACGGTGTCGGCGCGTTCGTACTGTTCGATGCCGTTCCGGACGACCCGTCGGATGCGGTCGCCGTCGGCCACGAGGTCGTCGAGGAGGGGTACCGCCAGTTCCGGCCGGATGGGGGTTTCCGCGAGGAGTTGCCCGAGTTCGAGTGCGTCCGACCCGAGCGCGCCGACGATGACCTTCCGCCGCGCGGAATCCAGCGCCGCCTCGACGTCGAGTTGCTTCGCGGTGTCGCCCCGCGCCGCCGGTATCGGTGTCGCCGTCTCGACCAGCAGCACCCGGACCTCCTGCGCCGTCAGGTCGCGGTCGGTCGCCCACACCAGCATCGCGGTAACCGCAACGTACAGCGCGGCGAACGTCGTGCCGTCCATCTCCGGTCGATCGACGAGCTGCTCGCACACTGTCCCGGTGATCGTCCGCGGCGCGTAGATGTCGGGTTTTCCCGCGTCGGGGAAGTACGGGGTTTCGTGGGTGAGTGTGCCGTCGTCCTCGACGGCTCCGACGGCGAACGCGTCCGCACTCCAGGCCGAATATGCCGGTTCGTCCGAGTGGTCGCCCGAGGCGATCACCAGCCTGCCGTCGCTCACCAGGTGCGCAATCACCGCATTCTGCGCATCCGTCGGCACCGCGTTGCCGTAGTCCAACACCAGGATGTCCGCGTCGGCCAGGGCCGCGTCCTCCATCCACCGGCAGACGTCGCGCTCGGACGGGATACCGTCGCCGAAGGCCAGCTCCCCGGGAAGGAGTTCGGCCAGTGCCGATTCGCCCTCCCCCGTCTCTCCGGCTACTACCCGCCCCGGAACCCCGTGCTTGATGGCGCACTGCGTGACAGAGACGGCGATCTCCTCGCGTCGGCCCACCGTGAACGGACCCGCGACCGCCAACCGCAACGCGCGCCGCACTGGCGACGCTGCCGCCACCTCCGCTTCGGGCACAGCGGTTTCGGCGCCGAAGAAGTCGGACCCGTTCGATACCTGGGGCTCCGCTTTCGGGGCGCCGACACCGAGTTGCCGGACGAGGACCGGCAGGTCCCGCGGGTCGAACGTGCCGTTCCGGGCGGCGAGATCGGCCAACTGCTCCCACAGTTCCAGGTGCCGCACGTCGGTGTAGAGCCGGGACAGGTCCTTCTCCGGATAGCGGGTCAGGGTCGGCAGATTGCGCCGGATCCATTGCCACACTTCGGGCCACGACAGGGCGTCGAGGCGGATCGTGCGCACTTCCGAGGGGCGGAGCGGTCGCGTCAGTTCGACGAGGTCCGCGGTGGCCGCCACCGCGAGCCGCGCCTTGCTGCGCCGCTGCGTCAGCAGGACCAGCGCGTCGAGGAGGCCCGGGGCGCCGGGTGCGTCGCCGAGCAGCAGGTCACCGTCGTCGATGACGATCGCGACCGGGACTTCGGTGAGGTCGCCGAGTAGTCGCTCCCACCAGTCGCCGGCGCTGAATCTGCCCGGCCGGACGGTGCGCACCCCGATGTCGCGCATCAGCTCGTCGACGAGGCGGGCCAGTTCGCGGACCGGGTCGGGTTCCGCGAGCAGCCGGTTCGCGCTGATGTACAGATGTGCGATCTGCGGGTCGAGCTCGTCGAGCACCCGGTCCAGAAGCGAGGTCTTTCCCGTCGACGGCATTCCGACGACGTGCAGCAACCGCGCCGGCGTCTGCCCGGACAGCACGTCCACCCCCTCGCGCAGCTCCGCGAGGCGGGAGATGAAGCGAAGTTCGCCCTGATGGATACCGAGCCGCAACCCGACCCGCCGGGACGGTGGCTCCGGCCGCGCCCGCGCCTCCGGGTCGATGATCGCGCCGGGCTCGCTACCCCCGACGAACAGGCACGGAACCGCCCAGTCGAGCAGCGGGTCACCGCTGTTCTCGTCGCCGTTGATCGCGAGCCGCGCCAGCCGCAACGCCTCGGCGACAGGCTGGCCGGCGGTCAGTGCCTGGTAGAAGAAGCGCGTCAGCAGTCGCTCCGTCCGGAAGGGCAGCACCGCCTGCATCCCGATCACCATCGGGCATGCATCACGCACGCAGATGTCGGCGGACGACAGCGGACCGGGCCATGGGTCGTCGTCGGTGGCACCGTCCGGCGCGCGTGCGGTCTCACAGCCCGCGAACACGGCCAGCCGGAGGTCCGGGAGTTGCTGCAGCAGCAATGCGAATTCCTGGCTGGGCAGCAGCCGCCCGCGGCCGTTGCCCTGCTCCAGCTTGAGCCCGTCCGGATTGGCGTGGCCGAGGTAGTGGAAGAGGTGAAACCCGCGTCTCTGCATGCCCATTCGACTGCGGAGCCGTTCGACCGACGGGCGGTCCTCGACCACCACGCGGAGTAGACCCCGGTCCACCAGGGGCCGCAATTCCGACAGCAGGCTACGTTTCTCGGCATACAGGTCGAACGGGGCCTCGGAATCCTCGGGGCCCTCCCGCAAGGGGCTCGACATCACCAGCAGGAGGTTGAGCGGCGGCTCGATCGGCGTCTGCCGCAACGGATAGGTGCGCGACCGTCCCGACCGCACCACGTGGACGTCGCGCGCCATGGCGAGGAACTGGTCGGGTCGTTGCGGATCCAGCAGCAACTCCCACGGCCAGGCGCACACTTCCTGCGGCGCGGCGAGGACGCGCAGGAGAAGCTGAGTTCCCGTGGTCCGGGCCAACCCCCGGCTCTGCTGCAGCAGGGTGACGATGTCCGGAACCCCGAACACCAGATCCGTCAACACCTTCCCGACGTCGAGCGCATGGGTTGCGGCGTCGGTGCGCGCGTGCCGGACGGTGTCGGTCAACCAGTCGGACGGTGTGTCGATCGTCTTCCCGGTGACGTCGTTCGGCAGTTTCCATTCCGGGATCGGTCGCCGCACCGCGAAGACCGAACCCATCCGCGACTGCGCCGAGAGCCAGACGTGGTCGCCGGCCCGGAGAACGCTGATCTCCAGTGCCTCGAAACCGGGTGTCGGTCCCATGCGTCCGCGCTCCTAGACGTCCACGGACCGGGCGATCTCGTCGAGGTCGACCACACTCGCGACGTCGGTGACCGGGTGCACCCCGGGTGCGCGCACGGTGATCCGGTAGTCCTGGGCGGTCAGCCCGTCGAGGCTGGTCTGCTGCCAGCCGTCTGCGGTCGACACCAGCGGGTGTTCCCGGCTCGGACCGCCGGCCATCGGCTCGACCGTCGCGAGAAGCCGAGCGCCCCCGGCGCCGGTGCGCGCCCGGATCACCAGCGGCTCGGCGGTCGTGACGTCGTCGACTTCCAGCGCGACCGATTCGTTCACCGCCGGAAACACGTTCGGAGGCGCGAGTGTCGCGGTGTTCAGGATTCCGCCCACATGGTCGAGCACCGGGTCGTCGTTCTGGAGGGAGCCGTGCCGCTGGCTGAAGAAGGCCGCGTTCTTCCATCCCGTCATGAGTTCGTGCGGGGTGGACGACAACTTCGGCACGGTGCCGTCGCCGCCGCTCTCGTCGGGTCCGCGCACGGTCATCGTCTCGACCTTCGTCCCGGCGAGCCGGGCGGCCCACTTGGTGGGCTGGAAGTCGCCGATCACCGGCCGGATGTCGTAGCCGTCGTGTCCCGAATCCAGCCGCGCGTCGACGGCGTCGCGCAGACCTCGGTGCAGGCGCACCGCCGCACCCATCCGGCCGGCGTCGAGACCCGTCTCCGACCAGTCGAGCTTCTCGTCGTCGAGCGCGAGCCACGACCCGTCGTCGCCCGCCATGCACCGATACGACGGCAGCAACTGGTAGGCGGACGTGAACGACCGGATCAGCGCACTGAGGTCGACGGTGAACGGGCCCCAGCCCTTGCGGAACCCGTTGACGAGGAAGTCGAGTGCATTGACCGAACCCGAGTACGGGGTGCCGAAGGTGACGAGGGTGCGGGTATCACGCCACCCGTCCAGGAATTCGAGGAACAATCGAGCGACGATTCCGCCCATGGAGTGGCACACCAGCACGAGCTTCGCGTCCGCGTTCCCCGACTTCTCGCGCCACCGCGTCAGCCAGTCATGGGTCCGTCGGGCCAGGGCGCGGGCCGCCACCCGGTTGTCGCGCCGCCAGTCGTAGGGGAACTCGAAATAGTTGTCACCGGGAACCACCCCGAATCGGCGGACGACGTCGTCGCGGAATTTCGTGTACCCGTCGATCTTCCAGTCCAGCCCGGGAACGAAGTGGAAGTCCGGGACCAGGCGGGTGGCCACGACGCCGTCGCCGAGGTCGTCGACGTCCGGATCGTCGCCGTCGAGCTTCAGGCGTTTGATGTTCCCGCCCAGCGACAGCACGCCCGCCAGCGCCACGCCCGGTGTCGGTGCCCATACGTCCTTGCCGTCACGGGCGAGGACCGACCCGCCGATGCCGGGCAACAACACGACTACGTCTTTCATGGCGGCCTCCGGGATCGAACGCCCAGGAGAGGGCGGCTTCGAATCCCAGTCTTCTCTCACCCGCCGCAATACACACGAGTAGCGGACCACTCGGTTTGCAATTTTTTCGTCGGGCCGCGGGGCTCAGCTCTGCGCGAAGTTGAGGTAGGCCTTCGACGGCGTCGGGCCGCGCTGGCCCTGGTACTTGGAGCCGACGGCGGAGCTGCCGTACGGGTGTTCCGCTGCGCTCGACAGCCGCAGCAGGCACAGCTGGCCGATCTTCATGCCCGGCCACAGGGTGATGGGCAGGTTCGCGACGTTGGAGAGCTCCAGGGTGATGTGCCCGTTGAAGCCAGGGTCGATGAACCCGGCCGTGGAGTGCGTCAACAGTCCGAGGCGGCCGAGCGAGGACTTGCCCTCGAGGCGTCCCGCCAGGTCGTCGGGCAGCGAACACACCTCCAGAGTGGAGCCGAGAACGAACTCACCCGGGTGCAGGACGAACGGCTCCCCCTCGGCCGGTTCGACCAGCGTCGTCAGCTCGTCCTGCCGCTGAGCTGGGTCGATGTGCGTGTACCGGGTGTTGTTGAACACCCGGAACAGGCTGTCGAGGCGCACATCCACGCTCGAGGGCTGGACCATCGAATCGTCGAACGGGTCGATGCCCAGACGTCCAGCGGAAATTTCGGCACGGAGATCGCGATCGGAGAGGAGCACAGGTAGAGGTTAACGGGTGTGGATGGCCATCGAGAGCAGCAGTTCGGTGCAGGTGTCCACGAGCTCGTCCTCGGGGAGGGTCACGGTGCCGTTCAACCATGCCGTCAGGGTCTGCGCCAGGCCGCCGACCATGAAGTGCGCGGCCAGGTCGAGTCGCGGGCTCTCGGCCACCTCGTAATACCCGACCGTCTGCTTCGTGACCAGGCCCGCGAACAGCCGCGAACTGTCGAGGCGGCGCTGCGCCAGCACCGCGCTCGACTGCGCCACCGAGAACATGAGACGGCCCTGACGCGGATCTTCGGCGACCTCCCGCACGATGTTGTGGACGCCGGCGCGCACGATGTCGCGTTCACCCGGCCCGGCGTTCGACACGGCGTCCAGGGTGCTGGTGGCGATCCGCTCCACGACGTGGTCGTAGACGGCGACGGTGAGCGCGTCGCGGTCGGTGAAGCTCTCGTAGAAGTAGCGGGTGGCGAGTCCGGCCTGCTTGCAGACTCCGCGCACGGTCAGGGCGTGGTCGCCCTCCGCGCTGCCCAGCAGGTCGAGTCCGGCCTCGATGAGCTGGCCACGCCGTTCCGATGTGCGCTGGTCGCGCTCCTGGCCGCCATAGACG
>NZ_JBFUGT010000058.1:0-53595 GCF_056402775.1 Rhodococcus sp. P3_B8 | reverse complement strand
CGCCTCGGCCGAGGGCTACCAGCTCATGGTGCACCCCGTCGCGGGCATCCCAGGCGGCATGGCCGCCATCGTCGAGGGTCTCGCGAACGTGCCCACCGAGGGGGTCATCGTCATCAGCGTTCCCCACCAGGATGCCGTGCGTGAGGCTTGCGACCGCATCGCCCTGCCCGGAGTGGCGATCGACGATACGAGCCGGACGGTGCGTTTCCCCACCGTTTCCCCACGCAATCGTGAGGGCGCGCGCATCGCGGTCGAGCACCTGATCGCGCAAGGCCGCCGGTCGATCGCCCTGCTGAGCGTCGACCTCGGCACCGGGTTGACCGATTGGGGCGACGGCCTCTTCATCGACGAGCGCGCGGCAGGCTACCGCGACGCCCTCGAGGCCGCAGGCATCGCCTACAACGAGTCGCTCGTCATCGACTGCGACGACTTCCTCGACGAAGCGCGCCCCACGCTGCCCGCGCTCGACGCAGCTCTCGAACGCGGAGCCGAGATCGACGCCATCTTCTGCATCGCCGACCTCATGGCGGCGCCGGCGCTGCGCACGCTGAGAGCGCASGGGCTACGGGTGCCCGAAGATGTCTCGCTCGTCGGCTTCGACGACGAGCGAGCGGCGGGTTTGGTCGACCCGCAGCTTACGACGATGCGCCAGCCCTACGCCGAGATGGGGCGCCTCGCTGTCGAACTGCTGCTCCGGAGCATCCGCGGCGAAAAACTCGACGAGCAGCGGCACGAGATTGATACGCAGCTCGTCGAACGGGCGTCGACCACCCCGCGCCTGCGTCCGGCTGAAACGATGCGCCCAGCACCGCTGTAACGCCTCACCGGCGATACCGGTGGCGGCCGATCCCGCAGTCGGACCTGCTGGTTTGCCCGTTTTCGGCCTCCGTGCGGGCAGCGCTGGGTAAGGGACCCTCCAGTCAGGACGGAGCACCCGGAGTGCAATGAGGACGAACGGTCTTGACCGTGGCCCGGCCCGGCGCACACTGGTCACGGCCCCCGAAGAACGATGAATTCGGTTGTGGGAGTGAACGGTCTCCAATGTGATGCGGGTGGTGTGTGGGACAGGCCGGTTTTCCTCGGCTGTCGGTCATCCCTTCGCCCGGGGTTGCGGGCATCGAGACGGCGCTGGCAATACGCGGGGTCAATCAGGTGGACGACCACGCCGTTGGCACGGGGGGCAGACCGGTGAACGGCCGCGCGCGTGTTGCGTCCGGGGTGCTCACGCCGCCGCCTTGTGGTGGGCCAACGCGCGGATGTGCCCGTCACGCAGCCCGTAATAGACGTGGGTGAGCAGTTTGCGGGCCGTGGCGACCTTGGCGATGTTCCTGCCGCGGCGGGCCTCGATGCGTTTGCGGTCGGCCGAGATCTTCGTGCCGGCCGGTTGCCGCTGGATGGCCTCACCCGCCGCCCAGCGCACGAGTTCGGAGCCCTGCTTCGTAATGTGTCCGCTCGTGCGCATCGAGGACGTCGATCAGCTCGAGCAGCGAGATCACTCGCTGTGCGTACGCCCCTCGACGCCGAACAGATCCGACACCGGGATCAACACCCCGGCCTAGGCGAGCACCGAGTGCACCTGGGCCTTCAGTCCCGACCGCAGTGCGACCAGCTTCGCTCGGTACCGCCCCAATTCCCGCGGTTCCCGGGTCGGTGGCGGGGCGATCCACGCCTCGGGCAACCGGTTCATCCGCAATAGGTCCGCCAGATCCCGGGCGTCGCGAACGTCGTTCTTCACCCGCCTGTACCGGAATCCCTTGACACCCAATGGTTGCGCGAGGTGCACCGTGGCGCCGACCGCCTGCAGCGTGGCGGCTCCCCAGTACCAGCCATAGGTTGCTTCCAGCACCACCTCGGGATGCTCTCCGGCCTTCTCGAGCTGCAGGGCCAGTGAAGCGGGGTCGTTGACGATCCGCGCCACCGCGAGGTGCTCACCGGTATTGGACCGGGACCGGTGAGTCGGCGCTCCTGCCGGACGATCACCGAGCGTTGCCGATGCAGATCGATCCCGATGAACTGTTTTCCGTCATGCTCACTCATAGGGGCCTCCTCCGACAGGTGTGGATGTGACACCCCAGCATTCGCCGGGAACCACGAGGAGTCGGAGGCTCCGCCCCTTTCATCGCATCAGGTGCTGTCCTCAGGGGGTCGCCTCACTACCCACGACGCGATCTGTGTCCGTGAGGTGAATCCCAGTTTGGCCAGGATGTGTTCGACATGCCCCTGCACGGTGCGCGGTGAGATCACTAGGCGGGCGGCGATCGCACTGTTGGTAAGTCCTTCGGCCACTAGTTCGGCGACCTGGTGCTCACGTCTGGTGAGCTTCGTCGAATTGACTTCCCGTGTGCTCGCCTGGGGATGTTCACCGAGGGCGAAGCCAGCGGCTGCATCGAGCCTCATGGCGCTGCCCTCAGAATGAGCGGCTTTGAAAGCCGTCTCTCCGAGTGCCGTGCGGGCACGCTGCACGCAACGGTCGTGGTAGATGAGCAGATTCGGAAGCAGGACAGTGGGGCTGCCCACACTCCGGCCCTGAGCTTCGGCGGCACCCAGCAATACGCTGGCACGGCGGGCATCTCCTCGCTCGGCGGCGATCCAGGCCAGTGCCTCCACACTGGATCCCGCGACGAGAGGATCGTTACTCATCTCGGCCAGGCGGAGGGCCTTGCTCAGCTGTTGCGCAGCGCGATCGACGTCCCCCTGGCCCCACAGGGCGATCCCGATCGACCACCTTGCCCAGGAGTGAAAATACGTCTCGCCGCGACCTTCTACCAGAGCAAGGATCTGCGCATGGCAAGCGAGAACACGCTGGGGGTCTCCTCGAAGTACGTACGCCCATCCGAGGAATAGCAGCACATCCAACTGGAGAGTCAGTTCATTATGGGCGCCCAAGACCTCGCCGGTGCCGACCAGGTGCTTGATCGCGCGGTCCGGGTCGTCATCGAGAAGGGCGGTCATCCCGTGGGCGGCGTCCGCCAGTGCGCCGATCTTCGGGTCGTCGATCTGCTCGGCAAGGGTGCGAAGCTCCGCCGCCCGACTGGTCACCGCCGGGAGGTCACTCTGGACCATGGCCAACCCGGCGGCAGCGTAGAGCGCCCGTGCCCGGTCCAGGTTCGGTGCCTCGGACGTTGACGTGTGAGCGAGTGCCCGGTCGATCCACATGCGACCCTCGCTGAGCCGCCCACCCAGAGGCCAAAACGTATACAACGCGGTGACGATCCGCAATCCGCCCTCGCCGCCCTCACGCAGACAGAACTCCAGTGCTCGACGCAGATTCGGCAGTTCTCGGGTCAGCCGGGAAATCCACTCCAGCTGGCGGGAGCTGATCCAGTCGGCTTCGGCATCGCAAGCCAGCCGCTCGCACCAGTCCCGTTGCCGCCGCCGCATGTCTAGGTGCTCACCGGTCTCCTCGAGTGCATCTCTGCCGTAGTCCTGTACCGATTCGAGCATCCGCAACCGGACGGCGCCAC
The DNA here is from genome assembly GCF_056402775.1 of Rhodococcus sp. P3_B8. Lineage (NCBI taxonomy): Bacteria > Bacillati > Actinomycetota > Actinomycetes > Mycobacteriales > Nocardiaceae > Rhodococcus > Rhodococcus sp. P3_B8. Next base: position 50,131 of record NZ_JBFUGT010000058.1, on the reverse strand, counting down.
CAGATTCCTCCCGGCTCAAAATCGATTTGTCCACCAGCGCAGACAATGCATCGAGCAGGTCAGGTCCGCCGCACACCTGTTCGGCGGCGTCGAGGTCGACGCCGCCGGCGAACACCGACAGCCGCGCCCACAACTGCTGTTCTGAGGGCGTGCAGAGGTCATAGCTCCAGCCGATGCACCACCGCAGCGTTTGCTGCCGCGTGGGAGCCCCCCGACTGCCACGCGTCAGCAAGCCGAAACGGTCGTCGAGCCGCTGCATGATTTGAGCGGCGGACATCGTCCGTAGCCGTGCCGCGGCCAGTTCAATTGCCAGCGGCAACCCGTCCAGACGGGCACAGATCCGCGCTACGTCGAACCGGTTGTCCTCCGTCAGCTCGAAACCCGGCACGGCCGCGGCCGCGCGTTCGCTGAACAACGTCACCGCATCGTAATGGCCCAGTTCGCGAGGTGTCGGCTCGTCTGCCGGGTCCGGAAACTCCAGCGGCGTCACCGGTAGTACCGACTCTCCACCGATTCCGAGGGCCTCGCGGCTGGTCGCCAGGATCGACAGGCCGGGGCACGTGCGCAGCAGTGACTCGGTAAGTTCTGCCGCCGCCGCCACGACCTGTTCGCAGTTGTCGAGCACAAGCAGCAATGTGCGAGTGGAGAGGAACTCCACCAACACCTCGGCCATCGGCTGGTCGGTCCGATTGCGCAGGCCCACGGCGGCGGCCACCATATCTACCAATAAGGCCGGGTCATGGAGTTCGCCTAACTCAACCAGGTGTACGCCGTCGACGTAATTCCGTCGCACCTTACTTGCGGCCTGGAGCGCGAGCCGAGTCTTGCCGACCCCGCCGATCCCCGTCAAGGTGACCAGTCGCGAACCGGCCAGCAGGTTCTTCAGGCCGGTCAACTGTGCGCGCCGCCCGACGAAGCTGGTCAGTTCCAGTGGCAGTCCGCCGGTCTGCCCTCGGGCGGGATTGGCGAGTCGTACGGCTGCCGTTGCCGCCGCATGCGGCTGCTGTTGTTCACCCGGGTGGGCGCGCAACGCCATCTCCTCGACCGGAAACCCCAGTGTGGTTTGGACCTGTTGTAGTTGCTCGCCCAACGCGGCGGCGGTGGGTCGGGCCGTGGGATCGCGGGCCATCGCCGCCTCGATGGCTGTGCACACCGGTTCGGGGATGCCGTTCTCACGAAGATCCGGTACGGGCTGGGTGGTGATGCGCAGGAACTGCGCGACGACTTGTTCGCCGCTGCGCCGTTCGAATGCGGCGTGTCCGGTGAGTGCGCAGAACAGGGTGGCGCCGAGCCCGTAGACGTCGGAGGCGGGGGTGGGCGGGTCGCCGCCGAGGACTTCGGGTGCGGTGAAAGCGGGTGAGCCGGTGACCGTGCCGGTGGCGGTTTCGAACCCGCCGGTGATGTGGGCGATGCCGAAGTCGGTCAGGGCGGGCTGGTGGAAGTCGGTGAGCAGGATGTTCGCTGGTTTGACGTCCCGGTGCAGCACGTCGAGACGATGTGCGGTCTCCAAGGCCCCGGCGAGGAGGACCCCGAGACGCAGGACGTCGCCGAGGGGTAGGACACCATCTTCTCGGATCCGGGCATCCATGGAACCGTGTTGGTGGTACTGCATCACCAGATATGGGTGGCCGTCGGGGAGTTCGCCGACCTGCAGGACACCGGCGATATTCGGGTGCCCGGTCAGGCGGCCCATCGCTCGCTGTTCGCGGAAGAACCGTTCCCGGTTCTCCTCCAGATCGCCAGTGAGCACCTTCACCGCCACTGTGCGATCCAAGCCGACCTGGGTGCAGCGGTACACCACGCCGAAACCCCCGTGCCCGATCTCGCGAGCGTCCTCGAACCCTACCGCGCGCAGCTGCGTGAGGACATCAGCGCCCACGTCTCGCTGTGTCTTGAACGGGTCGATTTCGGTCATGGAGCTATGCGCGGTTCGCACGTTTCTGCATACCAGTCAGGATATCCCCGCTGGAACGAACGACGGGGTGAGATGCTACCTATTGGCGCCAATTGCCAACCTGCCGTATTTTGTGTGTCAGTCGCGCCGAGAGGAGAGCCGAGATCGTGGAGCAGACGCCTCGACCCGTCGAGAAGAGGCCGGTCACCACGCAGGCGGTCGACAGCCTGCGCGAATATCTGCTTTCCGGCGCCGTCGCTCCCTGCACGCGGTTGACGGAGGTCGCGTTGTCCGAACAACTCGGCACCGCCCGTGCCACGGTCCGTATGAGCCTCAACCAGTTGGCGTTCGAAGGCATCGTCACCAAGATTCCCTACACCGGCTGGCAAGTTGCGGACATGACTGCCGATGCGGTGTGGGAAATTTGGACCCTTCGAGGCTGTCTCGAGAGCTTGGCCGCCCGCCTGACTGCCGATACCCTTGACGAGGTCAAGGCGGACGCTATCGCACGGGCACATCGCAACCTCCTGGAAGCCTGTGTGGAGGGGGAGTTGTCCACCATCACTGCGTCCGATTTCAAACTGCACCGGACCATCGTCGAACTCGCGGGACACAGACGCCTCCGCACCCAGTATGAAATGGTCGAGCAACAGGTCCGGTTCTGCATCGCGACGAGCAACGCGTTCGTTGCCGACGCCGGCGAAAATATCGCCGCTCAACATGCACCGCTGATCGCCGCGCTACTCGCTGGGGATGCGCGGGAAGCCTCCCAGGAGGCATGGTCGCACAACGAATGCGAAGGTCGGCGCCTTGCCGAGTGGTTTCGGCAGCGATCGAGCGGATCAGTACCGATTGCCCCTGAGACGAAGCCGGGACCTGATGTCCTTCACGCGATCGAGGGATGAGATGGCGACGACACCCTTCTTCGTGCCTACCGTCCCGGGATCACGCAGTATTTCTGCGCGGGCACTGATCTGTGCTGCGCTGGCTCGCGGTCGTAGTGAGATCGTCGGGCTCGCCGACTGTGACGACACCACGGCAATGATAAATGTGCTATCCGGATGTGGCGTTCGGATTGCGGGTAGTGGTGACGTCACCGAGGTGTGGGGGTCGCCGAAACCCGCCTTTACTAGTGATGTGATGGACTGTTTCGCCTCGGGCACAACCATGCGGTTCGCGGCGGCACTGTCGGTCACGAGCGACCAGCCGTTGGCATTGACCGGTTCGTCGCGTTTGATGGAGCGGCCCATGCGCGGACTCACTTCCGCCCTGCGGACTTTGGGTAAGACCGTCGATGAGTCGGAGCCGAGTGGTCGGCGCATTACCGGCGCTGTCACGGTGCCTGCCGTCATTGTCGTCGATGCCGAGAAGTCCGGTCAGTTCGTCAGTGGTTTGTTAATGGCGCTCGCGGCGGTGGGTGCACCGACACGCCTGTGTGCCCGCAAGTCGGCTTCGATTCCCTTCATTGACATGACCGTGTCGGTGATGCGTGCCTTCGGTGCCGATATTGCCGTGAGGCGGTGCGGCGACGTTTTGGAATTCGAGTTGGCCGGTACCGGATATCGGCCAACCCGGTTCACCGTCGAGCCGGACATCATGAGCGCCAATTACTTTCTCGCGGCCACTCTGATTACGGGCGGCCCGGTCTTCGTTCCCGACCTCGCAACGCAGACGATCCAGGGGGATGTCGCGATGCTGGCGGTGCTCGAAAAGATGGGTGCAGTGATCGAGTGGCGAGACGGCGGTGTGCTCGCGCACCGCGCGTCCGACGTGGGGCTGGCAGGAACGCTCGTCGATGTGACGGACATCCCTGACATGACCCTGACCCTCGGGGTGGTTGCGGCCACGGCGCACAGGCCCTCGATGCTGACCGGCGTGCAGATCCTGCGCTACAAGGAGTCCGATCGCCTCGCCGCACTGACGACGGAACTAGGCAAGATCGGGGTGGCAACCAAGGTCTCCGGTGATGACAACACGATCACGATCACACCCCCGAACCGTCTGATGCCTGCGGAGATCGCCACCTATGACGACCACCGCATGGCAATGTCTTTCGCGTTACTCACTCTTGTCGAGCCGCACATCAGCATCCTCGATCCAGGGTGTGTGTCGAAGACGTGGCCGGATTTTTTCACCGAACTGGAGCGGTACCGCACTCACGTCGTCAGCTCCGCACCGTCGTAGGCGGAAGTGTCAACTGTCTGAGACACGTTGGTGTTGATTCCGGTCGGTTTGGGGAGGGCTGGTGCGGTGGGTTTGCTTCGAAATCGTTCGGAGTGTTTCGACCAGTAGCGGTCGAGGGCTCGGCACGCGATCGCCGCCGACCGTGGCGGGGCCAACGCGCCCGCCGCGCCGGTCGGGTTCGCTCGTTGAACGAGCTGGCGGCGCAGCTCGCCGACCTCGCAGAGAGTAGCGACGGCGCAAATCGAAGTTCTGGCAACCGCGCACGGGACTGGCACGACGACGTTCACCGTCTCCCTCGATACCCACGGGACCAACACCCGCAACGGTGGTATCGCGGTGCGTGACCGGGAGAAGTTCGAATTCATTGTCTCCGATACGTTTCCCTACGCACCTCGTGGTCAGGGTCTCCAACCGGTGGGCCGGCACCCCATGTGCAGTGGGGTCGGGTGGTGCCTCTACGCTGCGCCTCGGTGGAATTGGAGCCCGAGCGACGGGATGCACGGCCTGATCTCCCGGCTGACCTTGTGGCTGCAGCGCGCCGCCGAAGGAACCCTCGACCCGGAAGGCCAGTCATTGCACCCACCTGTGGCCTAAACCAGCTCGGAGGCGGGCCGCATCATCATCAACCCGGACCTCGGTGACCTCGGTGACCGCGTGCCATGGGCGAATGACAAGTCGAATTCGACCGCGACCGTGTACGCCTGTACAGCCGCGACGGTCAGCGAATCGACGTCCGTGAATGGCTGACCGATACCGAATTCCTCGATCGCTTTCTGGCCGAAGACTTCGTCGCAGTCGACGACTTCGGCTCCCCGTTCTTTCCTCCAGCCCCTACGCGCTCGACGCGACGTGCCCCGAGAATGACCACCGATGGGGCGTCTTCGCGGACCTCGTCCGGATGGCAGATGAGCAAGTTGACGACCCGGTTGGCGGTAGCCTCAACCCGGACGAATGGGTATGGAAGTACGTCAAACACGACCGCATCGGCCGATCCGGCATCACCGGGCCCGAGCAGTTCAAGACCCTATGCACCCGGGCTCTGCGGCGGCTGCGACGCATGCCGCAGTCCGCGGCTTCTTCGCCGACCCCACACTCTCGCCTACATCCGCGCCGCCGCATAACGAGTCGACATACTTACGATCGCCTTAGTAGCTCTGCCGATGTCGGCGTCGGCGAAGGGCTGCCGGACGAGGATTCCCGGCGACACGGATCCGTAGTCCGCCACGCTGAGGGCGGTGACGCCAGCTCGCACGCAGTGTTCGGCAATCGGTGCGCCGAGGGCACCGCACCCCAGGATGAGGACGCGTTTGTCCTGCAGCCAGGTGGAGGCGGTGTTGTCGTCGCGCCGGCGGGTGACCTCCGGGCGGTTCTCGTAGACCTTCATCCACTTGGTCTCGGCGAACCCAATCCACTTGTTCGCGAGTTCGAGTACCTCGTCCTTGATTTCAGCGGCAGGACCTACTCGGGTCCGACTCAGTAGCGAGGTGACCTGGCTTCCCAGATCGTCGAATCGCCACGACGCCAGGTGCGCGAGCCGGGTGCTGCCGTCCGTTGCGGCGAGTAGGCGGGGATGCGGAACAGGGTCCGCATGCGGAGTCGGCGAACGCGGTGACGGCCTTGGACCGGTGGACAGGATGTCCGTCGAGGATCAAGAACACCGGCCCGTCGTTGTCGCGGAGCAGGCGTTTGCAGAAGTTGATGAACTTCGCTGCGGTGAGGGTGCCGTCGATGATCGAGAACCGCAGAGCACCTTTGGCACTGATCGCGGAAATCATGTTCACCGAGAACCGGGCCCCGGTCGCCTGAACGACCGGGGTGCGGCCGACCGGCGCCCGAAATGACAGCGCCGCGGCGGTGCCCAGACTCGGCGCCATCTCAGTTGTCGAGGGACATCTCCGGGCGTCGGATGGCCATGGTGAATCCCCAGGCGAAGGCCAAGGCGAGCGAGCCGAGCACCGCCCACGCGACCGGCTGCGACCCGCCAACAAGGTCCCGCAGGTTCTGGAGTACCAGGACGAACACCACGACGAGGCAGGCCAGGGCGACAACGGGGGCGACGATAACCCGGACGACGGATTCCTCGAGTGTGCCGGCGCGCAAACCGTCGACTGAAGAAGACCAACGCCGACATGATGGTGCCGACAAGCATCACAATGAACCCGATGGTGGCACCGGCGAACCAGGCATAGAGCTCTGTCGCGGGATCCAGACGGGTCACGTTTGCCAGCAGAACGAACATTGCGGAGATCACGGTCACGACGTTGGACGCGATGGACGGTGAGCCGTGCTGGTCGTGGCGTGTGCCCAGCACTGCGGGCAATGCACCGCTACGCGAGATGTTGAATACGTAGCGGGAATCCACGTTCTGGATGGAAAGCAGACAGGCGAACAGACTGATCGTCTCGGACGCTGGCCACGGTAAGACCTCACGGACTCGTCCAACTATTTCCACAAGCGGCCAAGAGGAGCTTCGACATCGCTTACGAGAAGTCGCAGGACGGCGGCCGCTCTCGGCTTCACGAGGTGGGACCTTCCGGGCAGGTTCGAGGAATCGTGCACAGCTACCTCACGCAACGCGACGACAAGCTCCCCGTGCACCTCGCTGATCTCGTTCCGCGCTCGGCGGTCATTAACTACGGCACCAACTTCAAAAAGGTGGGCCCCGACGACCTGGCCGCCGTCATGATCCGCGGCGAGAAACTCACGCGTACCTCCAGTCTCACCAGCGCGGAACAGATTCCCGCCTGCGGGAATCGCGCTCGGATTTTGAAATGTAGGCGCTCTTGCCCTTACAAACGCAGTTCGGTGAGCACCTTCCGTGCATGCGCCAGAGACCGCGGATCGGCGATGGCGGCGGCCATCATGATGCCGCGGACAGTGTTCTCATCGACGAAAGCATGCACGAGCATGCGCCTGCTCTGCTGCGCATTGAGCAGAGGTGGCTGCCGGTGTTGGCGGGCCCATCGGCCGGTGTGATCGCGCGTCCAAGGGGTGATCTACCGCTGCCGCAACAACCCCACCGAACTCGTCCTGATGCTGCTGGACCGAGGAACCCTCGACTCCATCGCCCTCACCATCGTCGAATCGTACGATGTACTGACCGTCCCGGGCACCTTCGACGAGGTGGTCAAGGTCCTCGACGAGGTCCACCACCTCGAATACGTCGGTTCGGGCAGCGCACGCCTCCCGTAGACCGAGCGCATTCCCAACAACCGAGCGTAGATGGGGTGTAACTGCAACGCTGGATCGACACTGCCCGCCTAGACCATTACGACGTCGACGAGGCTCAACCGCTCGTGTCCGCAACGCGGAGACCCAGGCGCTCCTTGAGTAGGACAAGGCCTGGACCTGCGAAGCCGCTTTAGGCCCAGAGGATCTCGTTCACCGTTCTGATGGGCAACCTATCCCAGCTTCGGATCAATCCTCGCCGCGAGTCCGGTCGTAATGTCGCCGGTGACGTCGGTAGCCCAGCTGGATCCCGAACTGACGTGATCTGCGGGCAATGCCGTCGCGACCGCCGTCCTCACCTTCTGAACCACCGGGCAAGAGACTTCGTCGAGCTGTCCAAGTCTACGAAGTCCGGCGACATGTCCTTCGCGTTCACGATGGTCTCCAGCTCCACCGCCTGCGTCTTGCCGAGCTCAACACCCCACTGGTCGAATGAGTTGATGCCGCACAATGCGCCCTCGACGAAGGTCTGATGTTCGTATAGTGCGATCAGCTGACCGAGCACCGAGGGGGTGAGCTTGTGCGCCAGGACGGTCGTGGACGGACGGTTCCCGGGCATCCCCTTGTGCGGAGTCAGCGAGTCGGGGACACCATCTGCGGCGAGTTCGTCGTCGGTGCGGCCGAACGCGAGGACGCGCCGCTGTGCGAGAAGGTTGCTGATCAGGATGTCGTGCATGCTGCCCTGCCCGTCGATGGTGGGTAGGTCGTCGGTGGGAGCGGCGAAGCCGAGAAAGTCGATCGGCACGAGCCGGGTGCCCTGGTGGAGCAGCTGGTAGAAGGCGTGCTGCCCGTTGGTTCCGGGTTCGCCCCACCAGATGGTTCCGGTGGCGGTCTTGACCGGGGTTCCGTTTGTCTGCACCGTTTTGCCGTTGGATTCCATGGTCAGCTGCTGCAGGTATGCGGGGAACCGGGCGAGGTCGTTCGAGTACGGCAGGACGGCTCGGGTTTCGGCGTCGAAGAAGTTGGAGTACCAGAAGCCGAGGAGCCCGAGCAGCACCGGGGCGTTCGCTTCCAAGGGTGCCTCGGCGAAATGCCGGTCGATGGTGTGCATCCCGGCGAGGAATTGCGCGAACGCGTCCCGGCCGATCGCGGCCATCACCGACAGCCCGATCGCGGATCCGACTGAGTAGCGGCCGCCGACCCAGTCCCAGAACTCGAACATGTTGCCGGGGTCGATACCGAACTCGGCTACTTTCGCGGCGTTGGTGGAGACGGCGACGAAGTGCCGCGCCACAGCATCGTCACCGAGCGCGGTGGTCAGCCACCGCCGGGCGGCGGTGGCGTTGGTGAGGGTTTCGATTGTGGTGAACGTTTTGGACGACACGACGAACAGCGTGGTCGCCGGGTCGAGATCGGCGAGCACGGCGACGAGGTCCGCAGGGTCGACGTTCGAGACGAACCGGACCGTGATCCCGGCGTCGGTGTAGTGACGCAGCGCCCCGTACACCATGCGCGGCCCCAGATCGGAGCCGCCGATGCCGATGTTGACGATCGTGGTGATGCGCTCACCGGTGGCCCCGCGCCACTGGCCGCTGCGGACGCGGTCGGTGAAGTCGCCCATCCTGTCGAGCACCCGGTGCACGTCCGCGACGACGTTGTGTGCATCGACGGTGAGTGTCGCATCGGCGGGTAGGCGCAGCGCGGTGTGCAGGACGGCCCGGTTCTCAGTGGTGTTTACCGGATCCCCACGCAGCATGCTGTCGCGGTGATCCTCGAGCCCGGCGGCTCGCGACAGCTCCACCAATAGGGGTAGCGTGTCGCGATCGATGCGGCTCAGGCTGTAGTCGATGAACAGGTCACCGGCGRTGACCGTCAGGTCCCTACCGCGCTCTGGGTCGTCGGCGAACAACTGCCGCAGGTGCACCGAGGAAATGTCGTCGTAGTGGTCCTGCAGGCGCTGCCATTCGAGGAAGGCCGTGATGTTCGGTTGAATCGAGGTCGTCATGGTTCAGGCGATCCCGGCGGTCTCGACCGTTCGGACGGCGTGCCCACCGAACTGGTTGCGCAATGCCGAGACGGCTTTCATTGCCGGGGAGTCGTCCTGGCGGGAGGCGAACCGGGCAAACAACGCGGCGGAGATCACCGGCGCGGGGACCGCGTGGGCGATGGCCTCTTCGACGGTCCAGCGGCCTTCACCGGAATCCTCGGTGTAGCCGGAGATCGACGCCAATTGGGGATCCTCGGACAGCGCCTGCACCAGGAGGTCGAGCAACCACGAGCGGACCACGGTGCCCTTGGACCACGCGCGCAGCACGGCAGGTACGTCGACGATCGAGTCCTCGGCGGCCAGCAGTTCGTATCCCTCGGCGTAGGCCTGCATCAGTCCGTATTCGATGCCGTTGTGCACCATCTTCGCGTAATGGCCGGCGCCGACCGGGCCGGCGTGGACGAAGCAGTCCTCCCGATCACCGTCCGGCCGCAGCGCGTCGAAGACCGGCATCAACCGGTCCACGTCGGCGGCGTCACCGCCAACCATCAGCGCGTAGCCCTTCTTGCGTCCCCACACGCCGCCGGAGACGCCGCAGTCGAGGTAGCGGATGCCGTGTTCGGCTAGGATGTCCGCGTTGATCTTGTCGTCGGTGAACCGGGAGTTGCCGCCGTCGACGACGAGGTCACCGGGTGCGAGCAGGCGGGCGAGCTGTCCGATGACCTGGCGGGTCGGGGCACCGGCGGGCACCATCACCCACACCGCCCGCGGCGCCGGAAGCGCCTCGACCAACGCTTCGAGGCTGTCGGCATCGCTGTCGGCGGCGTTCGGGTCGTATCCGGTCGCGTCGAGTCCGCGTTCACGCAGGCGCTCGCGCATGTTCAGTCCCATTTTGCCCAGACCGACCAGTCCCAGTTTCATCGTCACCGTTCCACTTTCGATTCTCGAGTGTCGTGCCGATGTCTATGTCTACGGGGGTTTCGGGGCCGCCTCACCTGACCGGACGGGCAGCTGTCACTGGCCGCTCGGCCAAGTGCGCTACCTCGCCGCGTCTTCGACACTGGTATTCGACGCATTGTCTGAATGCGCCTGTGGTGGAGCGAAAGACGGAGTGCAAGAAGTGACCGTGTCTGAAGTGCAGGAGCGGAACCCCCTGGTAGACGGACCTGGCGGAGGAGTCGGCGCCGAGTTGACCGACTACACCACGCTGGTCACAGAGCCGGCATCGTTGGTGATCTTCGGACTCACCGGCGATCTCTCTCGAAAGAAACTCATCCCGGCGATTTACGACCTCGCGCACAGTGGTCAACTGCCGCCGGACTTCGATCTGGTCGGCTTTGCCCGGAACATCACGGACGTGAAGGGCCGCCTTCGCGAGTCGGTGAGAGAACACGCGCGCACACCCTTCGATCCCGCGGTGTGGAACGAGCTTGCCGAGCGCATCGACCTGGTACAGGGGTCGTTCGACGACACCGCGGCGTTCGCGCGGCTCTCCGCGCGGCTGGCCGAGCTCGACGTCCGTCGGGGTAAACCGGGCAATTATGTCTTCTATCTGTCCATCCCGCCGTCGGCGTTCGCCACGGTCTGCGACCAGCTCGCGATCACCGGTCTGAACCGGAATGCACACGGTTGGCGCCGGGTGGTGGTGGAGAAACCGTTCGGCCACGACCTCGCCAGCTCACAATCGCTCGGTGTCACGCTGGAACGCGTGTTTCCGCCGTCCTCGATCTACCGCATCGACCACTACCTGGGGAAGGAGACGGTGCAGAACATCCTCGCGCTGCGCTTCGCGAACGGGATGTTCGAGCCGTTGTGGAACAACCGGCACATCGACCACGTGCAGATCACCATGACCGAGAGTGTCGGAGTGACCGGGCGTGCCGGGTATTACGACGGCGTCGGCGCCGCCCGCGACGTCATCCAGAACCACCTGCTGCAACTACTGGCGCTGATCGCGATGGAAGAACCCGTCGCGTTCGACGCCGACAGCATCGCCGCCGAGAAGATCAAGGTCCTCTCCGCCACCGAACTCCTCGGACCGTTCGCCGAGACATCGGCCCGCGGCCAATACGGTGCGGGGGTGGAGAACGGTGTTCCCGTACCAGGATTGGCTGACGAGGCAGGCTTCCCCGCCGACTCGACAACCGAAACCTTCGCGGCCCTCACGGTTGGCATCGCGACCCGCCGGTGGGCGGGCGTGCCGTTCTTCATCCGCACCGGCAAACGCCTGGCACGGCGGACGACCGAGATCGCGGTGACGTTCACCCCGCCGGCGCACGGCTCGGCGGCTGCGCGGGCCGCGGCGGTCTCGAACGTGCTCGTCTTCCGGGTCCAACCGGACGACGGAATCGAGCTGCACATCGGCGCCAAACGTCCCGGCGGCGGCATGCACATTCAGCCGGTCAGCCTGGGGATGGACTTTAAGTCGGTGTTCGACCCGGCACCGGAGGCCTACGAACGGTTGATCTGTGACGTGATCCGCGGCGACGCCACCCTCTTCCCCCGCCGCGAGGAAGTCGAATGGTCCTGGCGGGTCATCGATCCTCTTCTCGAGCACTGGGCAGCCCTCGGCCGCCCGGACACCTATCCGTCCGGCGCGTCCGGCCCGGAGTCGGCGGAGCGGATCCTCAGCCGGACCTGCCGGGCGTGGCGGCCGCTCTGACACGACCGGGCGGGTAGAAAGTCGATGCGCGAGACCAACGGAGGGGTTCGGTCCCACCCACGACATCGGCAACTCACCCGCCTTCGATGATCTCGACGCTGGCCGCGCCGGTTGGATACACCCGAACCCGGCAGGGAGCCTGTGTTCCAGGCTCGTGTAGCAAAAGCGCCGCACCATACGGCGAAAGGCCCCGAACAGAACGTGTTCGGGGCCTTTCGTGCACGCAGGACTACTTGGTGAGGGCGTCCTTGAGGGCCTTCGCGGCAGCGGCGGGGTCCTCGGCGCTGTAGATGGCGCCACCGGCGACGGCGACGTCGGCACCGGCGTCACGGACGGCGGCGATGGTGTCGACCTTCACGCCGCCGGCGACGGAGAACGGGACACCGGCGATCTTGCCGTCGTCGAGGAGGGTCTGGATGGAGTACCCGGGCTGGGCCTGCTCGTCGAGGCCGGCGTGGATCTCGACGAACGCGACACCGAGCTTGGAGATCTCGCGGGCCCGCTCGACACGGTTCTCGACGCCGATCAGGTCGGCGACGACCTTCTTGCCGTGCTTCTGACCTGCCTCGACGGCACCCTTGATGGTGGCATCACCGGCGGCGCCGAGGACGGTAACCAGGTCGGCGCCGGCGGAGAAGGCCAGGTCGGCCTCGAGGAAGCCTGCGTCGGCGGTCTTGAGGTCGGCGAAGACCTCCTTGTCCGGGTGGGCGGCCTTGATCGCGCTGATTGCGCTGAGGCCGGCGCTCTTGATCAGCGGGGTTCCGAGTTCGATGATGTCGACGTACGGGGCGACCTTGTTGGTCAGGGCCAGCGCGTCGGCGGTGGTGAGAAGGTCGACTGCAACCTGCAGCTTCGTCATGTGTTTCTCCTGGTTATCTTGTGATGGGATTCGTGGTCAGCCGATGTTGGCGTGGCGTTCCCACAGCCGCTCGGCGGTCTGGTCTTCATTGCTCCACAACGCCTGGAACAGTGCGTCGAAGGCGAGGAGCACGGACTGCTCGAACAGGCTGCCCGCGTACTGGCGGGTGATGGCTGCGCTGTGGTCCTGCTTGTCGGCCGCTTGCAGGATCAGGACCTCGTCGGCGCGCCGGGCGAGCGGCGAGTCCGGCGCGGTGGTGACGGCCAGAACCGAGGCACCCACCTTGTTCGCGGTATCGGCTGCGCCGACCACCGCGGCGGTGGTGCCGGATCCGGAGACGGCGATCAGTACATCCCCGGCGCCGATGGCGGGGGCGGTGACTTCACCGGCGACATGCACGCGCAGGCCGAGGTGCATCAGTCGCATCGCGGCCATCTGGACGGCGAGACCGCTGCGCCCGTTGCCGATCACGAACACTGCCCGCGCGGTGGTGATGAGGGATCCGGCGCGGTCCCATTGTTCTGCGGCAACGGAATTGAGTAGGCGCGCGTTCTCGTCGAGCACGATGCGGCGCCCGTCGCTGAACTGTGTGCGGGTCTGCTCGACGGTGACGGTCATGGTCCTCCTCGGTGATAGCCGTTCTGGGTGTGAGAACAAGGCTGCCGACCCCGGTGCGCTGGGGCACCCGGCCGCTCGGGGAGTTCGGGCTAGCCGGTTGGCCAGTGCCTTCTCGTGGCGACCAGTCATACGGTGGACGGGTGGTAAGCGTGGAGGACTCGATTCGATTGCAGGTCGACCCCTGGGTGGAGATGCGGACGGTGATCACGGGACCGCTCCCGGACATCGCGGCCCGCTTCTCCCGGTTCCTGGGCCAATGGTGGCCACACGACGCCCTGGTGATCTTCACCCGTGAATGCACCGGACGCCCCCGCAAAGTTGCAGGTAACCGCGAGATCGTCGACCGGGTGACCATCGACGAACTCGACGAGATCAAACAATCCATCGAACCCGGCGGTGTCGTCGCCGGAATCCGTTCACTGGGAGGGGGACGCCGCCGCATCTGGGCCCTCCGCGACACCGGCGACACCCTGCTCGTCCTGGTCCCGCGGCCCTCCCAGACGACCGCACCCGACCCTGATCAGGTCGAGGCCGTGTTCGGGATCGTCGCGACCTCCATCCAGCACCAGGTGGCACAGGCCAGCCCCGACTATCTCGCCGAGTCACGGGCCGCGTCGAGTGAACGCGCCCGCACCATTGCCGAACTGACGGAGGTGCACGAGGCGACCCTGTCTTCGGTCCTCGGAACCCTCCGATCGAACGACCTCGACGACCGTCGGTCGCGCATCACCGCGAGCGAGACGGCATCGGCAGCACTGATCGCCCTGCGATCGGCGGGTGCCGCCGATCGTGCCCTGTCCGAGGAAGCGGTCACCACGGCATTCGCACGCTTGCAGGGCGAACTACGCCCCCTGCTGCGGTATCGCGACGTCGAGGTCGACTATGTCGACCCGCCAGCCGACGGCCGTCCGCTTCCTGGTGAGGTGGCGCACGCGGCACGCGCGATGGTCCGCGCCATCGTGCTGGCCTTCGCCGCACAACCGGTGCTGACCCGAATGCGGATCGCGTGGGACTGCGACGGTGACAACGTCCTGATCGAGGTCCGCGACCAGGGACCCGGCGAAATCGACCGAACAGCCCTCACCCGACAGCTCTCCGGACGGCTGCAAACCCTTCGTGGCCGGATCGACATCGAATCCATCGCCGGCTGGGGGAGCCGGGTCACCCTGACCATCCCCCTGGATCCACCGGCCGTCCGACCGGACGAGCATCTTCTGTCCACCCTGAATCCCCGCGAACTCGAAGTCCTCGCCCATCTCGCAATGGGCAAACGCAACCGCGCCATCGCCGAGGAACTCGGGATCAGCCAAAGCACGATCAAGTTCCACGTCGCGAGCGTGCTCAAGAAACTCGACGTCGCCAACCGTGGGGAGGCCGGCGCGATCGGGATCCGGGCAGGGATTGTCTCCGGCGAGGCGCATCCAGCGCCCGGTCGAGGTTAAGACCGCAAACCATCTAGGCGGCGTACGCCCAGGTCGCCCTACATTGTGATGCCGTTTCATCGCCGTGATTCTCTCGACTCCTGGATCACCAAGCACGGCGTGTTGACGGCCGCCGAGGCATGGCTCTGGCAGTCTGAAGTGGCCCCGGTCGGGCGGCTCGAGTTGGACCCAGTCGACCCTTATCCGGTGAGGGGTGTGACGGCTCGAAGTGGCCCCACCGCGACACGCCCGGGGTGGCTGTTTTCGTCGGTGTGAATCCCGGTGACGGGTGTGGGCGCGATGATCGAGACGAACCACACCGCCGGCCGTGAGGGGTTCGGGTTGGAGTCTCGGGTGCAACTGTTCGAGGACATCCGCCGTGATGCGCGGTGTGAGGGCCTGTCGATCCGCGCGCTGGCGGACCGCCATGGTGTGCACCGGCGGACGGTGCGCGCGGCCTTGGAGTCTCCGATCCCGCCTCCCCGCAAGAGGCCGGTGCGGATCGCGGTCAAGCTCGAACGGTTCAAGACGGTGATCGATGACATGCTGATCACGGACCTGACTGCGCCGCGGAAGCAGCGACACACGACCAAACGAATCTGGACAAGGTTGATCGACGAACACGGCTGCGAGGCCTCGTACTCGTCGGTGCGGGACTACGTCGCCCGCCGACGCCCGGAGATCGTCGCCGAGTCCGGGAGGGGAACCGAGACGGCCTTCGTGCTGCAAGACCATCTTCCCGGCGCGGAGGCGGAGGTCGATTTCGGAGATGCGTGGATCGATCTGGCCGGGGTGCGGACGAAGTGTTTCCTGTTCACCCTCCGGCTCTCGCACTCGGGCAAGGCGGTGCACCGGGTATTCGCCTCACAGGGGCAGGAGGCCTTCATCGAGGGCCATGTGATCGCCTTCGCCACGATCGGCGGTGTCCCGACCGGCAAGATTCGTTACGACAATCTGCGGTCTGCGGTGCGTCGGGTGTTGTTCGGGCGCAACCGGTCTGAGTCGGATCGGTGGATTCTGTTCCGGTCGCACTACGGCTTCGATTCCTTCTACTGCCTCTCCGGTCTCGAGGGCGCCCACGAGAAGGGCGGTGTGGAGGGTGAGGTGGGGCGCTTCCGCCGTAACCACCTGGTCCCGGTGCCGAAGGTCGACACCCTGGACGAGCTCAACGCCCACCTCGCCGCGGCGGATCGGGCGGACGACGGCCGGCGGATCGAGACCCGGATCCGGACCGTCGGCGAGGACTTCGCCACCGAACGGCCCTTGTTGCGGCCGCTCCCGGCCGAGGATTTCGAGCCCGGCCTGTGGTTGACGCCGCGGGTGGACCGGTATGCGCGGGTCACGGTGCGCCAGTGCCACTATTCGGTGCCGATCTACCTGATCGGACGGCAGGTGCGGGTCTCGCTGCGGGCCAGTGAGGTGGTGATCTTCGACGGCCGGCGGGAGGTCGCCCGCCATCTCCGCCTCGCCCGCAAGGGCGCGCAGGCCTTGGTGCTCGATCACTACCTCGAGGTCCTCGCCCGCAAACCCGGCGCGCTACCGGGGTCGACCGCGCTGTCCCAGGCGCGGGCGGCGGGGACGTTCACCGCCGACCACGAGGCGTTCTGGGCGCTGGCACGATCGGTGCACGGGGACGCCGACGGCACCCGCGCACTGGTCGAAGTGCTGCTGCTGCATCGGAACATGGCACACGCGGATGTGACCGCCGGGCTCCGCGCCGCGGTCGCTGTCGGTGCCGCCTGCGCGGACGTGGTGGCCGTCGAGGCCCGCAAGGCCGCCGCCGACCGTCCCGACGACGCGGTCACCCCAGTTGCGGCGGCACCGTCGAAGGTGGTGTCGATGACCGCACGCAGGTTGACCGACCCGGAGGCGGTGATCGCCGGGCTGCCACCGGATTCGCGTCCGCTTCCCACCGTCGCCCCCTACGACGAGTTGCTGCGGCGGCGACCGCCACCCTCCTCGGACGCCGTCTCTGCACGTGAAGGAGCATCATCATGACCGGGCCGACCCCCACCTCACCGGCCGCCGCACGGCGCCGGCGTGGACTCACCCCCGAAGCCGCCGCCACCGCGATCGAGCAGGCCTGCCGTGATCTGCGGCTGCCGACGGTGCGCACCCGGTTCGAGGACATGCTCACCGTCGCCCACAAGGAGCAACTGACCTACGAGGGCTTCCTCGCCGACCTGCTGCTCGCCGAATGCGACGACCGCGCCCGCCGCCGCAGCATCCGCCGGGTCAAGGCCGCCGGATTCCCACGCCAGAAATGGTTGGCGGACTTCGACTTCGACGCCAACCCCAACGTCAACCCGGCCACCATCAACAGCCTCGCCAGCTGCGTCTGGGTCCGCAAGGGCGAACCGTTGTGTTTGATCGGCGATTCCGGCACCGGCAAATCGCACCTGCTGATCGGCCTGGGCACCGCCGCCGCCGAGGCCGGCTTCCGGGTCCGCTACACCCTGGCGACGAAACTGGTCAACGAACTCGTCGAGGCCGCCGACGAGAAACTGCTCGCCAAGACCATCGCCCGCTACGGGCGGGTGGATCTGCTCTGCATTGACGAGCTCGGCTACATGGAACTCGACAAACGCGGCGCCGAGTTGTTGTTCCAGGTATTGACCGAACGCGAGGAAAAGAACTCCGTGGCGATCGCGTCCAACCAGTCATTTTCAGGTTGGACCCGGACGTTCACCGACCCGAGACTCTGCGCGGCCATCGTCGACCGACTCACCTTCGGCGGCGCGATCATCGAAACCGGCACCGACAGCTACCGGCTCGCTCAAACCAGGGCAGCAGCCCAAGCCGCGAGCTAACCCCAGCCCATGCCGGCGACGGACAACACCGTCGACGTCGCGGCGTCCAGCCCGGACATTCGACCACCCCCGAACACCCAGCTCACCGCACCAGGGTGGGGCCACTTCAAGCCGTCACACCCTCACAAGTAAGGGTCGGCTGGGGCCAACTCGAGCCGACAAGGTGGGGCCAGATCGAGTTGACAGAGCCAAACACGCGGACCCACGGCGATTGCGACCAACCGACAGCGCCGAACAGATCTCTTGAATATAGCCAACAAATTTGTGCCGGGAATCAAAGCCGCGCTAGGTCAGCTCCCGTCTGGCGCTGATGCGATCCGGTTGACATTTCCCATTGGATCACGGCAGCGTAGCTCTATTGACCCAGAAGGCCCAACGTTCGGCGGCATGGGTTTACCGGAGCCGCGATCTCGATCAACTCGCCATTTCGCTAGTCGTTCCAGCGCACCTCGTTCGATGTCTTTGCCTCCTCGGACGGAGCGTCCAAGTTCATGAGGAGCGTCATGTCGTCAATGTATTCGGTTATTGCTGGCACCTTCTTCGATCTTACGTTGATACTTGTAGCAGCTCGAGCGGGGGGATGGGCCGCCTCGAAGCTCAATCAGCCTCGCGTTGTGGGGGAGATTGCAGTAGGACTTCTACTGGGTCCGAGTCTGCTCGGCGCCCTCCCCGGTTCCTTTGACAGAATCATTTTCCCTATCGAAGTTCGCCCCGTCCTCTCAGACATTGCACAAATTGGACTGGTGGTATTCATGTTTATTATTGGCTTGCACACCGATCTGGCAGCTGTACGGCGGGCGCGGCGAGCGGTAATTTACACGGCGACTGGATCCCTACTTCTGCCTTTCGGATCAGGTGTGGGTGCAGCGCTGCTCCTTTTTCCCAGTCACAGCCAGGTTAACGGTGTCAATATCAACCGGGCGGCCTTTGTGATGTTGATGGGAGTGTCAATCTCAATAACAGCGTTCCCGGTCCTGGCGAGGATCTTGGAAGATGGAAAACTGAATGGAACCCGAATAGGGGTGATAACCCTGTTCAGCGCTTCCATCAACGATTTCTGTGCTTGGATACTGCTAGCGGGTATCGTCGCAATGACGAGCACGGGAAACTCGGACGGCCCTCTCTGGCTGGTACCGAAAGTCATAGCCATCCTTGTGGCTCTGCATTTCATCGTTAAACCAGTCATTCGCCGGTTCTGTTCCGAAGCGCGTTCTCCGTGGCTACGCGAGCCAATGGTCCTGGCGACAATCGCAGTGGGCTTGCTTGCGAGTGCCTGGGCGACCTCGGTGATCGGACTACATGCAGTCATCGGTGCTTTCGTGTTCGGTGTTCTTGCACCTAGTGATGAGCTCTTCAGAACCACGTCACGTGCACTACAAACGGTGACAAGCATCAGTCGGCTGCTGCTTCCGGTATTTTTCGTCACTGCAGGGTTTGCTGTTGACATCAGCTTCGGGTGGGGCAACTTTGCGGTATTGCTCCTACTTCTGGCTGTAGCCTGTGGTAGCAAAATTGTCGGTGCAGGGCTCGGTGCGCAAGCTGCAGGTTTGAAACGGCGAGAGGCATTCGCCATAGGTGTGCTGATGAATACCCGTGGTCTCACGGAGATTATCGTGCTCACCCTTGGCCGCGATCTGGGGCTGCTCGACGATACGCTGTATTCGGTTCTAATGTTCGTTACCATTATCACCACCGCAATGGCAGGGCCCCTGGTGAGACGCATCCTCAAGCTGCACGACCAACCATCCCGCGCTTGATGCAAATCACACTATTGCCGTTCGAGCAAACTCAGATGCCAGGTCGCCCGCCGACCGCACCGGCTGCAGTCCGCCGCGCTCGGTCCCGCCACGGTATTCGGTCGTGCGTCGGACGATGCTGCCCACCACGCCAGCGAACTGTGCCCAGTGCCCGGCCCCGAGCCGTGCCTGCGTAGTAGTCCGTTCTGGCAGCTAACTATCAGTGACATCCAACTGCGCGGCAGGGAAGATCAGACTGACTGGTCTTTCATAACACCTAGCCGTTGGATAGAGCGCACGGGACCGCTTGCAAAGACGGTGCGTGCCCGCCGGATCTGGTCGTGCGGTCATGCGCTTATATCCAAGCTGAAGTTCACTCGAGACAAGATCGGCGGCGCCCGTTCATCCATCGAAGCCGTGTTGACCTGTTCACAGTCGGGATCGCTCCTTCAGCACAGCAATGCAACTGCTCGAAACGTTCGGCCTGCCGACACGACTGAAAGGCCGAAACTAAGTAGGAATATATGACAGGAGATCTTGATGACGTCAGACAAACCGCTCGTCGATGAAGCACCATCGGACACTGGGGGGGCCCGCAAGCGGCATGGCGATCGGGTGATCGGTTTCGGCGTAGTGCTCACGCGATGACTCCCAACAGGACACCCAGCCACAAGTCAGGCACAGCCACAGTTCGCTCCACTCCTGGCCGGCGGCGAGGCATTCTTCACACCTGTCGAAATCGGGCTCGACGGGTTGGGCCGCTGCCAGATGCTTGCATGGCCGGACCAGATTGCTACCGGCAAGGTTCACGTCCGCTTGCATCCAAACTTCTTAGCTCGGGTTGGAAAGGACCGAACTTCAGCAAATCCCCTCAGGGAGTTCGTCGGAAAGCGGCACTGCGGCAAAAATTGATCAGCGCGAGTGATAACAAGAACACCCAGCGCCTCCGCCGGCGTGTTCAACCGGCGGGATTGGCTCGCGACGGGGAGTAGACATGGAGCTGCGGCAGCTGCGCTACTTTGCGACCTTGGCCGAGGAGCTACATTTCGGCCACGCGGCATCGCGCGAGCACATCGTGCAGTCCGCGTTGAGCCAACAAATTAAGCGGCTCGAGCGTGAGCTGGGTGTGCCCTTGCTGGAACGCAGCACCCATCACGTTCGTCTCACACCCTCGGGTGAGGTGTTTCTCGTCGACACGCGGCAGATTCTCGACCACGTCGAACGGGCGAAGAAGGCGGCGCGTTGCGTGACCGAGAGTGGTTCGGTCCTCCGCATCGCGGTAGGTGATGCGAGCTTCGATTCAATGAGACAGGTGTTGGAGGCGATTCAGCACGCGCATCCCGGCATAGAGATTCACCGGATCGAGACCGGTGTGYCAGAGCAGTGCCGGATGCTCGCCGACGGTCGACTCGATGTGGGATTCGGGTGTGCAATCGGGGTACCACCCGGGGTCGCTTCGGAAATGTTGCGGCTGGATCCGATGGGCGTACTCATTGCGTCCACGCATCCCCTATCCTGTGTTGACTCGATTCCGGTCTCACGCCTCGCGAGTGAAACGCTGCTGATGTTCGAAGATTTCAGAGCACCGGAGTTAAACGAGTTCGTCCTCGGGCTGTGCCTGTCCGCCGGCTTCACGCCGAGGCCGTATCGGGGAACCGTCCAGAGCGTGCGTTGCGCGGCGGACGTGGTATCCGAGGGCCGTTGCATCCTGTGTGTGCCTCGCTCATGTGGCGTGGTGTCGCCGTCAACCCACTGGGTGTCTCTCACCGCACCGGTGGCCCGATATCCATGGTCGCTGCTCTGGCGGGCCGACAATCAGTCGGAACCGGTCCGGTTTGTCCGCGAATGTGCTCGCGTGGTGTCCGGCAGGCTCCGTTGGATGTGCGCCGATAGTGCTGCAGATATCTCGGAGAGAGCTGGCTCGTACACAGGGCGCTTACCTGTGAACAGATGACTTTGGCGTTCGCAGTTCCCAGAAGGACGGCCTGACATTGCTGGCAATTCCCGAGAAACCCTGCATGTCAGAGCAAGTCGAACCAATTGATCCGGGGCAAGCGGCTGTTGCAGGAGGCGAGATTCGGATCACCACACATCATGACCAGCACCACCATCTCAGTGAACGAGTATGATCTACCCCCAGATCCAGCTTCACTGCTCGCCGGAAGCTCCAGTCGCACTGGTCTATAACCTCAAACGCCCCAAGGAACCACGCAGTAAAACCAGGTTGTCAAGAGTCCTCGTGATCACATCCAGTGAAAATCCCATCTCATACTGGAGATTTCGCCAACGTCGCTTTCGAGGTCTACTGATATCAGCTCATCTATTCGATGGGCCGTCAATAGCAACCGGTGGTTCAATGCAGCCGACATGTTTCCGCGAGCAGCAGCTCCAACGAGGCATGCAATCGGAGACTGCGTGTAAGCCCGGATGCCACTGACCCGCAGTTCAACCGCTGGAGGGCTCTCGTGATAGATGATGTGCGTAAGGCTCGGAGTGATCTTCTTGATCAAATCAAGTCCCGTATCGGTTCTGATCCAAAATTCCGGGACGACTTCTTCGCGAACCCGGAGGAGGCGCTAAAAGCTTCCGATCTGGCGTCGCAAGCGGATGCCCTTAAAAAGGCTGTGCGGGCGGACGATGCGGGCTGCACCTGGACCTGCGCTTGGACAGGTGCTGCGCCAGAGTCCCACCCTACGGAGAATCCGCGGTGACCGAGGTAGCCGCGTAGCCGAGTCGGCAGGGAACGGCGCGTTCGCGACCTTTGTCGAAGGTCGCGAACGCCGCGCCGACGATCATGCGATGAGTGTGTCCGATGTCTTCTTTGAGCGATGCTTCAGAATTCGATTCGTGCAAACTGTGCACTGTCCTAAAATCTGCACCGGCTTGCGTCCATCAAATTTCCGAACAGAAATTATTCCATGATAAAAGCGTCGAATCCACCCAGTATCTCTCCGATCAGAGAAATTAATGTGAGCGAGAATCAGGCCGAAGCCGCAACTCTGATCGAGCTGATTGAACGTACGCTCGCGAACCGTGCGGAACACGACTCCTTGTGGAGTTTCCGCGTCGAACCGGAGCAATCACCCCGATGGATTCATATCCACAGCAGTCGTGCGATCCTCCCGGATCAAGGGTGGAAACTCCACATTTCTGCATGCCGAGAGTCGGCTATACCGGTACTGCGAGCCTGCTTGCCGGTTTTGCTGGCCGAGGACGTCAGCTTCAAAGTGGTGTATACCCCTCGTCTCCTCGACGAGCTCAATCAGGGACGCGTATGGGAAAGTCAGGTCGGAAAGTTTGTTACTGTCTACCCGGAAAATGATTGCCAGGCAGTTCGCCTCGCAGTTGCTCTAGATCAGGCAACAAACGGGTTGCGCGGTCCGGCTGTTCCTTCAGATTGGCAATTCGCGACGGGAAGTTTGGTCTACTACCGTTATGGTGGCTTCAGTGCGCGATTGCTCCAGACGCCCATAGGAGAAATTGCACCGGCAATCACCGGGCCCGACGGCGAGCTGATACGTGACCGGCGAACATGTCCCCCGAAATTAGCTAGTTGGCTCGTAAATCCCTTCGTTGTAGCTGGCTACGATATACCGTCGACATCTTCTAACGTGGTAATTGGGGGCCGTTATCTTCTCAACGCGACTCTGCACCAGTCGCCTCGCGGTTCGGTCTACCTAGGAATAGATTGTAGAGAGCTACGGCCATGCATACTGAAGGCGGCCAGACACAACGATGTAATTCAGCCCGACGGCACTGACGCCTGTGATCGTTTACGTCGCGAAGCTGCCATTCTACTTCGCCTGGCTTGCCACCCATATGTGCCAAAAATGATTGAATTAATTGAACAAGACGATCGCCTATATCTAATTATGACCGATATCGAGGGTGAGACTCTTGTCGATCATCTCAGTAAGATGAATGCCGTTGGCCAGCACGCATCAAATCAGCAGATTGCTGCATGGGGTCTCTCCCTTTCAACAATGCTCGGCGCGCTACACCGCGATGGCGTGATTCATAGCGATCTGAATGCGACAAATATAATCATCACTCCTGATGGGTTGACACACCTTGTAGACTTCGAGCTCGCTCACGATTTGACGGACAGTGGCGGTTCCTGCGGTCTCGGCACACGAGGGTACGTGCGGCCGGAACGGCATCGCACCGACCTTCCTACGATCGCCGACGATATTTTTGGCCTAGGTGCGTTACTCTACTTCGCCGCAACGGGAGCGGAGCCCTCGCAGGCGCCCCTCTCTGGCGGCCTATTTCGTCGGTCCGTACGCTCATTGAACCCGATGGTATCCCCAGAGCTTGTCAAAGTAATCTCTCGGTGCCTTGGCGTCGATCCTGCGGACCGATTCGCTTCGATGGCCGAAGTATGTTTCGCCCTCAACGGAATTGTGGAGGCGTCTGCCGCACATTCCCTGTCTACCCAATGGTCGAGTCTACGACGTGACGCTGAGACACCGTTCGACGCTAGGTGGTTGGCGCGACAACTCGGAGACTCGCTTTGTCGATCAGCACAGCCGGCTTCGGCTGGCGTAGGGGTCGAATGGACAAGCACGCACGATCTAAGTATTGGAATTCCATCGTACGATCTCAATATTGGCAGTGCCGGAACAGTGCTAGCTCTAGCGGAGCTGGTTCGAGAAATTGGCGACCCTACGCACCGAGACGTGCTGAGACATGCGGCGCAACGACTGGTCACCGTGGCGGGGTTTGAGGGGCGGCCGCTGCCAGGGCTTTACGTCGGCGAAGCGGGGATTGGCGTAGCGCTCTTAAGAGCGGGTCAAGTTCTGCGTGACGGGCAACTAATCGCCGCCGCCGAACAACGCGGTCGGCAAATCGCGCAGTATCCGCACTGCTCACCCGATTTGTTCAACGGTACAGCGGGCCGTCTACGGTTTCACCTTTGGTTATGGCATCAGACATCCAAATCGGAGCATCTGTGTGATGCAATCGGTGCAGGAGAGGCCCTACTAGCGGCAGCGGAGGACGTGGGCCACGGCTTGCTTCGCTGGTCGATTCCCCCAGGATACGACGACCTTAGTGGTTCCGCGTACCTGGGATATGCGCACGGGGCGGCCGGCATAGCCGATGTCCTTCTAGATCTATTCAACGCAACCGCCGATGAGCGGTTCCTTGAGGCGGCTGCAAGCGCAGGCAGATGGGTAGCACGTTCGGGCATCCGGGTTTTGGATGACGGGAGTGGCTTCGCTTGGCCAGTAACGGCGGAAGACGGTAGTCCCTCCCCTGCTTACTGGTGTCACGGCAGCACCGGCATCGGGACGTTCTTTCTGCACAGCGCCGAGTTTGACATTTTTCCACGAGCGATGGAGCTTGCGGAGGGCGCGGCACGCTGCGTCGCGCAGGGGACCCGATGGACCGGACCTACGAAGTGCCACGGTCTCGCGGGCAATATCGAATTTCTGTTAGATCTCTTTCAGAGCACCCGAAACTCGATATACCTGGATGAAGCCAAGTCCCTTGGACAAGTGTTATGTGCCTTCGAAACTCAACGCGACGGAAAGCTGTTGTGGCCATCTGAGTCTGCCACAACATTCTCACCCGATTACATGCTGGGATACGCTGGCGTCGCAATGGCGTTTCTGCGCTTGAGTGCGCCCGACCGGATCCCCAATCAGCTTAGCGATCATTGCTTTCGGACGACGATCAATGCTGTTCCATAGTACAACTCGGGAAATGCATAATTGGAGGCCAATATGGCACATTATGATGTCATAATCATCGGAGGTGGTCCGGCGGGTAGCACAGTCGGAACGCTAATTAAACGATACTCACCGCATTTACGTGTCCTTCTGCTGGAAAAGGAAACCTTTCCGCGCCATCATGTGGGAGAGTCATTATTGCCAGGTAGTACGCCAGTGCTGTGTGAAATGGGCGCCTATGACAAGGTGAAAAACTATGATTTCGTAAGTAAGCTGGGTGCCAGCTATATTTGGGGGCGTGATCGCAAGCCATGGGGATTTGAATTCAGAAGCCTTCAGCCGAGTGTGGATAGCCCGCGGATGAAGCTGCCCGAGCAATATGCGACTGGCTGGCATGTGCGACGATCCGAATACGACCATCTACTGCTTCAGACGGCAGCAGAATGGGACGTCGAAGTCCGGACGGGAGTCAAGGTTCACACCATCCGCGTCGATCAGGTCACCGGGCGTGTCGTCGGCGTAGAGATCCATGATCGGCAGGGCGTGCAATCGGAGGATAGTACATGGTTGCTGGATTGTTCTGGGCAGGATTCGCTGCTCAGCAAGACTTTCCGGCTACGCGCGTACGACGACCGTATGAACAACTACGCCCTCTGGGGTTATTGGCTGGGGGGTAAATGGAAGTCCGAGTACCTTGGTCACCCCGACCTCGCTCGCATATTCATTGCCACTACTCCGCGCGGCTGGATTTGGTATATCCCGGTGAAGGACGACGTCGCTAGTGTTGGTTTCGTCACCCACCGGCAGATTTTAAGCGAACACCGCCAAAGTACGAATCAACTATATTTCGAAGAAATACAGGCGTGCCCGGAGATGAGCGACCTCCTGGAGGGCGCGGAACTCGTCCACATTTCAGCGGACCAGCGGCGCGATATATGCGCGATCCGTGATTGGTCTTACGATAGTCGCCAGATCGCCGGGCCTGGATGGGCATTAGTTGGCGACGCCGCCGGATTTGTTGACCCGATATTGTCATCCGGCGTAATGCTTGCACACGAGTTGGGCCAGAAGGCGGCTTACACCGTAAATTCATCTTTCGCGAATGCGGATGATCAGCAAATCGGCAAGTACTGGGAATTTTACGAGACGAGTTACCGTACATACCTGCACGCTTATCGAGATATGGCTGCGTTCTGGTATGGGAACAACTTCTCAATGGAATCGTGGTGGTGGCAAGCTCGGCGCGGAGTCGCTCATTCCGAGAAATCGCCTCAACTTTCAGACATGGAGGCGTTCATGCGTGTAGCCTCCGGGTACGCAAATCGAACTGAATCGGTTAGTCTGTTTGGCAGCTATCAACTGTACGAAGCCCGCAGGGTTGCTGATGGGCTCTTTGGTGAACCGCCCGCGCGGCGTCAGATTGCTCAGAATAACGCGAACCGCCAACTTCGACTGCGCCCACAAGCGAAGCTGATAAATGGTTTCTGTTATCACGGTGGTTCGGTGCAGTCAGGACGGCGGATAGTCAACGAGGGAACCGGCGACTTTCTCGATCTGCATGACGGCGAGGATCTATTAGTCGAGGCGCTGAGTGGCGACAATACGGTCGAAGATCTCGACCGAGTTGTCAGCGGTCTGCGCTCAGTGAACGCCTGGAGCGCGCAACGCACCACCACGGAATTGGTGGCTCAACTGGATGGCATAGGAGTGCTTGTATGACCGCGTATCCCTAGTGTTTGCAGCGTTTCCCATCGACAATCACGGCGCCCGTACGACCATACATACGGATAGCGTGCCATGCCTCACCGACGCTCTCGAGGGTGTAGATCTATCCGGTGCGTTCCTATTCAGAACACCCTGAGCCGCGCAAAGGTCACCATGCCCGAATCCCCTCATTGCGCTCGCGACGGTCCAGATCTCCTAGATCCCGCCGTGGATAGCGAGGAGATGCTGCTGTTGTCGGCGCAAGCGGAGGAACGAGACCGTAAGTAGGAACGAGACCGTAAGTCGGTCCGTGCACACCGGTGATGGATCTGCTGGTGGTCAACCTCGGTTGCCTGCCGTGCACGGCGGCGAGCCTCGGATACGGACATCGCGCATTGCGTCTCGAACCGGCCTCGTCCTGTGCTGTCATTACCCCTCCCTCTGTTGAGCCGGCCGCTGCATGCTCACCGGCCGGTCATCGTCCGCTCAGCAGACTTACCACGTCTGGCCCGACCCTTGCGGGCCTTGGGATGGCTGCCCGCGCCGGCCACCGCTTCGACCGGGTGCCTGGCCTGGTCGAGGTCAGCGCGCATGCGGGTGGCGACTTCCTCTTCGTCGATGCCGGCGGCCCTCATCTGGTCGGCGTCCTCCCCGCGCCGTTCGGCGGAGTCGTAGTCGTGGTCGGCCACCGACCGCAGCGAATCACCGCCAGGTGCCTGCGGTTCGACGTCTTCGCTGTTCGTCTCCTTGCGTTCGTTCTCATCGGCGCGTTCGGCATCCGCCCGCTCGGCCTCGTCGAGAATCTCGCTAGCTGCCAGGGTGTCGGCTTGGGAGCGGCCGTGTTCGGCGGCGCCGCGGGCTTTTCGGTTCTCAGCATCGCGCAGCAGGGCGTCGACGACCTTCTCGTCCGCGCCCGGAGCATCCACGTCGATGCCATACCGCTTGGCGGTTTCGGCGCGGATCCGTTCGACGGCTTCCGACGCGACCTGGGAGTGTTCCTTCCACGCTTGTGCGTGCTGCCACTGATCGGCGATCTCGCCGGGCTGTGCACGGTTCCACCATTGGTCATCGAACGAGGCACGCAGGTATGCCTCGGCGCCAGCGCGACTGGTCTCTAGCCGTTGTGCGAGTTCACGGGCACGTTCTGCCGATTCGCGGCGCGCCTGCTCGAGGTCACGCTCACGGTTTCGAGCGATCTTCTCGGCCATGCGAGAGGCCAGCTGCAGGGCGACCCGCATCATGGCGTTGACTTCGTGGTTGGCCGAGTCGACTTCGGGACCTTCGGACATGTCGTTCTCCTTACGGTGTTCGGAGGATTCGGGGGGTCAACGCCCCAGGTCGGTGTCGCGCTGCCGCGGTGGCCGGTTACGTGCGTCGTCGTTGCTCAGCGCGGTCTGTGCTGATGCGCCGCCAGGGGCCCGGGGCGGGTATGGGAAGTCGAGGACGTGCGCTGGTGGGGTGCTCGCTTGCTCCTGCGCCACGCGAGCATCGGCTCGTAGTGCATTGCGAACGTGGCCGGCGAAGAACTCGTCATTCGAACTGGTGTCGAGGGTGTTGATGGACACCCGGAGTTCACGCGCTGACTGTCCGTGCGCGTCGATCTCCGAAGCGACCTCCCTCATCGCCTGTTCGCGCCGCTCCGTGGCCCCAGGGCCGTCGAAGACCATTCGATGTAGTTGCTCGTACTCCCAAAGTTGGCCGTGAAGCCTGTCAGCGCGCATTTCGAACTCGACCCGCGTGTGCACTTGTTCCTCGAACGCAGCGTCGAGCGGTGTCCGCCTCAACACGTCCTGGGCCAGCGACTCACCGAGCTTGCCGTATTCAAGCTCGATCCTGTTGTGGAGGTCAAACGACTCGGAGCCGATCACAACGCCCTCGACCACTACTTCGCGATCGTCTCGGAGTTGCCGGAGTAACTGCATCAGTTCGCCCGCACGAGTGTCGACATCCTGACGGAACTGCTGGTCCGGGGTGATCTCCGATTCCCCGGCATGGTCGCGGGTTGCGACCGTGTCGATGCCGTTGTGTGCCGCGACTCCGGTGACGGCCGCGGCCCGGGCGTCCTCACTGAGGGCGCCTTTGTGGATGTTGAGCTGGGTGACGGTGGTCTCGGCCTGGTCGACGGCAGCGGAAAGAGCTGCCCATTGCTGAGATGTGAGGGTGGGATCTTCGGCGAGGTTGCGGACGGTGTGGAGTAGGGCCGCAGAGTGCTGGCGGAGCGATTCCATATCCAGGTCCGGGTCTGTGCGAGTGGCGGCCTCGATTTGGGCTTCGCTGTGTCCGGCGTCGCGGGCGCGGCCCTTGGCTCGATCGAGTTCTCCTGCGAGATGAGCTTGGAAGCGTTCGTGTTGCTGCACGTAGTAGTCGGCGGGTGTGACGGGTACGTATCCGAACGGTTCGTCGACCGGTTCGTCGTGCCCCCCGACGGCCAGGTGGTCGCCGTCGTAGACGTTTCGGGCTGCCCAGGCGACGTCGTGTAGTTCGGGTGAGAGTGGTTGGTGGACGGGTGAGTGCGGGTTTCTGAGCTCGGAGAGGATCTCGTTGGCATGGGTGGTGAGGATCTCCCATGCGCGGGAGTATGAGGACCGCTGTTCGTCGAGCTCAGGGTGGACGTCGTCGATATGGCGGGGGCCGGCCGCGAAGATCACCTGGGTCGCTGCGGTGTCGTCGCGGGTGAGGGACACGTCGACCTGAGATGCGCGATCGGCCCGTGCTGCGTGGAGTGCGTGGTTGAGTGCTTCGAACGCGGCGGCCCGTGACGTGTGCTGGGTGGTGGAGGTGCCATGCGGCAGCCCTTGCGTGCCGTTGTTGCGGAAGTAGTTGCAGGTGGCGGTGTAGATGCCGTCGTCGCGGTGCATATCCATGGGGTTTCCTTTCCCTGGTGCTTAGAGGTTCCGGGTGTCCGGGAACATCCCGGCAGGTGCCGGATCGGTTGGCAGCGGCGCGATGGCGTTGTCCGCCGTGTGGTGGCCGTGCTGAACGCTGCACTTGCTGAACGGGCCGTCCGAGGACATCAGCACTGGCATGTGGTGGTCGGCGTGGTCGCGCCACCACACGCTCATTCCGGTGGTGGGGTCGCGGCGAAAGTGTTCCCATGTGCGCCAGAGCGCTTCGAGTCGGGAGATCGCTTCTTCGTGTCTCCACCATTGGGGGCACCAGCGGATTTCATGGTTGTCGACGACGTCGCGGCGGTAGCCCGGGGCCAGGCGTACCCGGACGAACTCTTCGGTCGACCCGAAGACTGTGGTCGGCGGGTTTTCCGCCTCCTGTGCTGCCTGCGCCTCGGCGACCAGCTGCGTCTCCAGTTCGGCGGCGAGTCGACGCCGGGAGAGCTCTTCGATCCGCTGATAGATCTCCGGGGTGAGTAGCTCGGCGAGCTGGGTTTCGGCGATCGCCTTGATCTGCGTACTCAGCAGCGTCCCGGTGACCTTCCCGATCCGGGCGCTCAGCTCATCGGACAGCGTGAGGGCGTCGCCTGCACCGTTCCCGTCGGCCGGGGTACCCGCCGGGGCGGGTTCGGGCACGAGACCATCGAGCGGCGGCGCCCATGAATCCTCGGGTGGGGCGAGGTCCTCGTCGGGCGGTTCAGGCAGGTCGAACTCGTCGAGGCTGGTCATACCGGCTGTACCTCTTTCGGTTCGGCGTCGTCGGTGAGGGTCACCGCTTCGGCGAGAGTCTTGTTCGCTTCGGGATCGTGGCGTTCGATCGATGCCCGCACCTGGTCGGCGTAGGGGCCTTCCCACCAGGGCACGGTCTTGACGA
The DNA here is from genome assembly GCF_056402775.1 of Rhodococcus sp. P3_B8. Taxonomy (NCBI): domain Bacteria; kingdom Bacillati; phylum Actinomycetota; class Actinomycetes; order Mycobacteriales; family Nocardiaceae; genus Rhodococcus; species Rhodococcus sp. P3_B8. The sequence goes on along the minus strand of NZ_JBFUGT010000058.1, from coordinate 19,654 downwards.
GGGTGGCCCGGTTTCCGGACGAGCGGACGATCGCGCGGCCGCGGGGCAGTTCTTCGAGTTCGGACTCGGTGAAGGTGGTGATTTTCGTGCGCTGGCGTGAGGTGGAGCGGCCTCCGCGGCCGGAGGAGACCGATCCGCTGTATTCCCAGTGCTCCCCGATCGCGGTGGACAGCGATCGGAGGTAGTTGTCGTCGACGGCGACTTCGCAGCCGCCGCCGTAGACCTTCACGTTGGCGGCCGAGTGCAGCATTCCCATGCCCTTGTTGCCCCACACTTCGGTGCCCTGGGCGTAGCTCTGCAGGATGGCCATGATCACGATTCCACGAGAGCCATAGTGGCTGAACAGCTTTGGGAGCTGAGTCCAGCGAACGACGTTGGCTGCTTCGTCCAATGCGGCGAGCAGCGGCACCGGCAGGCGCCCACCTTTCGACCGGGTAGCCAGTTCCTCGGCGGCCTCACAGATCGCGACGGTCAGCGCAGTCACCAGCGGTCCGGCGGACCCGTTGCCCTCACGAGAGAGCAGGTAGATGGTGTCGTTCGAGCGGACGAACTCCCGCGGATCGAAATGCGGTACCCGGCTTCGCTGGCCGTCGGTCGACACCCACGGCCGGATGGACTGCATCTTCAAGCAGCGGATCATCTTCCGGGCCGTGCCGAAGACACCGCCGCGCTGTTTCGCCGGAGCGTTGTACTGGCCACTGAGACCGGATGCGTGCAGGTCGTAGCCATGTCTGCGGAGAATGTTGACCGGTTCGACGTTCGTCTCCTCGGTCACCCACGTGTACACCTGGGTGATCGGCTTCTTCGCGGACGCGGCCGCCAGAAACAGGGCGGTGAGCAGGTCCTGGCCCTCCGGGTCGAAGAATGCATCCTTCTTCGCATCCAGGCCGTCGTCGCCGGCAGCGAAATGCGCGGCCAGGTCCGCGGCACGGACCTCGTCGGTCACCCACGACAGCGGATCCCACCACCAGGTGTTTTCCCCGTCAGCGACCTTCTGAGGGTCGAAGATCCACACCTTCCCGCCCTTGGCTTCACGCGGATCGCGGGTGGCATCGACCACGTCACGCTTGTTCGAGGTGGTCAGCACCGCGCCGGGCGCTTCGAGGATCGCCGGAATCACCCGGGAGCTGCTCTTTCCCGAACGTGGACCCCAGATGTCGACGTGCATGTCCTCGTACTTCGCGTACAGGTTCTGCCCCGACAACAGGTGCTTGCCGATCGGCACCCCCGGCGCCGCACCCTCTTCGAGGACGACACCCAACCGGTCCGACTCCTTACGGCACAGCTTTTCGGTCAGCGATCCCACGTCCAGCAACCGACCCATGTGCTTGGCCTTGTCGTCGACGCGGGTGCGCTTGCCGCGGCTGCGGGCCACCAGCACCAAAATCACGAACGCCGCAGCCAGCACCAGCACCGCGTACACCGTGATGATCACCGTTGCGGTGGTCGACCACTCCAGGTGGCCCTTCACCAGGTCGATCAGGACCACGGCCGGGTTCGCCGGCACCACCTGATCGGTGCCCAGGCGCAGTGCCAACATCACCCCGCCGCCCACCACTCCGACGACGGCCGCCACTGCCGCGATCAGATACACCTCGCGTGCCGAATTGACTGGATCCTTGACTCCACGGTCACTCATCGACGCTCCCCTCGCCCGAGGGTCGTGGCCGAGGTCGTCTTGGTCGAACTCGTCATCATCACTCCTCCAATGTCGTTGCAGTTGTCGGTCACGTCTGCCGGTGTCAGCGGACGGTCAGAGCGCTCACCCGCCACACCCCGAGACGGGTTGCGCTCATGTAGACCGCCATCGTGGATTCGCCGAGCACCGCTCCGGCTGGGGTGGTCGCGGTCTGGGTGACGGCCACCACCCGCGAGATCCGGGCCGGCGCATCCGGTGGATGGTTGTCACCGGTCACCGCCGCGCGGGCTGTCACGGTCGCGTTCTCACTCGCCCACCGGTCCCACCGGGCACCGGTTATCGGTGCCAGCACGGAGAACGCCGCCTTGTTCTCGGCGTAAAACCGCTCGTCGAGCAGCGCTGCGGCCCGGTCGGCGGCCGCGGCCTGCGTCGGGTCCGTCGCAGGGGTGTAGCTGAACAGGGCCTGCGCTGCGGCGACCATCACCGCTTCCGGATCGTTCTGATCGACACCGCTGAACTGTTCCGGCAGTTCAGGCGGTGGTGGAGTCGTCAATGTTGCCGTCGGACCACCGGAATCCATTGGTTCGGCGGCATGGTCATGCCCGTCGTCGGAGCTGCCACACCCGGCCGCCAACAGAACCGCTGTCACCATCGCGGTGGCGACGCTGCCGCGGATCGTCCTGCTGTGATGCCGATTCATGTCGTCACCGGCTCAGCCCGGCGAGCATGAACGCGCTGGTGAGCATCGCGACCACCGTGGCCACGCACACCACGATTGCGGCGAGGACCAGGACCGATGCCTCACGGCTGTATCGCGGTCGGACGCGGCGCACGACCGTGACCACCGCGACAACCAGCGCGGGCACCAGCAGGAGCCCGGCGGCGACGGCACCGCTCTGCCCGAGCCAGAACAGCCAGTTCGCTGCCATCTGTTGCCGTTCGGGCCCCAACCAGAGTGTGTCGTCGATCCGGAGGAACTCACTGGCGATGTCCCGCGCCACCTTCCAGGTGAGGCCGACCGTAATCGCGGCCACCGCCACAAGCAGTCCCAGCGACACCCTCTCCCAGGGCTTGACCGGGGCCGGCTCACCGGCGACCTTCCGCAGTTCGGCGGCCGTGATCTGGTGAATCGTGCGGGCGTACGCCGGGGAGGGCTGACCAGGCCCCCGCAGCGGCCGCCGGAGAACCTCGGCATCAAGCGCTTCCAGCGCCGACAGGTACGCGAGGTCGCGTTGACGTTCGGTGACCTGCCATCCGTTCGCCTCGAGGATTTCGGTCTGGTCGCCCAGCACCTTGGCCGCCCAGTTGTGCGGGGCGACTTCTTCCTGGCCCCAACTCTTGATAGCCACGCTCTCCGGTGCGGGGTTCTCGATCACGTTTTCCGTCATGTGCCCTGTCCCTTCGTGTTCTGAGTCGGTCTGTGTCCGGTCGTGTGAAGCGGTGGCCTAGAGGAATGGGTAAGTGCTGGTAGATCCGGTCAACATGAGCGTGAATCCGAAGAACAACCAGATCCCGGGTGATCCCTCACCCGTCCTCTGGGTCCACCGCCGCCACCCGTACGCGGCGCCCGCCACTGTCACGATGACCGCGCCGGCGACGAGCGCAATCCAGGAGAAGATCCACTCCAAGTGCTGCCCGAGCGGTGCGCCCATGACCTGCGCGGTGGCCGTCATCGGACGGAGTCCTGCTCTTGCCCGCAGACGCGCACGGCGGAGTCGGTCGTCGGGAAGCGGGTCCATCCGTCGAGGTTGTCGACCTCCGCGGTGTGCGTCGTCGGCCCGTCGTGGTCCACTTCCAGGCGCCACTTGTCGTCCACCCAGTGCACGACAAAGGAGCGGGCGGTGTAGTGGTCTGGGCTGCTCGGCGAGGCATAGTCGACGATCGCGTGCTGCGGATTCTGTTCACTCCACCCACGGACCCGGTATGCGACAACGTCGGTGACCGGCGTCGCCCACTGCGGGGCCGGACCGGCGCCGGGCGAATCAACGTCAGCAGCGTTGACGATCCGGTCGATGAGCGGTTGGCGATCGAGCATCTCGGGTGAGGCATCCGGAGCGGCAGTCGAGGCCACGCCGATCACCTCGACCGCGGATGCGGCGCTGCGGGCGGCGGCGTTGATCAGATTGAGCCCTGCCAGAGCAGCTCCGCGAGCAGTCGCAGAGATCCCGCGTGGCGGACCGACCTGACCGACGACCGGCGGGCCGTCGGTCGTCGACATCGGCACGGTGGTGCCCGCCACCCGCGCCCACACCAGTGTTCCGTCGCGGAGCTGCGGGTCACTGTCGTCCAGGTCAGCGCATTTCCCTTGCGGGATGCTCATTTCGGATCGCGGCGCCGTGAACACCAGTCGACCGAGATCGTCGATCGTCGGTGTGACTGCACGGTCGGCGTCCGCGACATCGACAACGGACTGGGTGTCCTGTGTGGTGGGCGGCTGCGCTGACGGCTCCTCTGCTCGGGGCGCGCAGCCCCCGAGGGCCAGGATCGCTGCCGCCGAGGCGCCAGCCCAGAACTTCGGGGACCGCGTCGGTCCACCGCCGAGATCGAGAACAATCGGGTTCATCACTGAGGTTGCCTTTCTGTGGGTTGGTCGCCGAATCGGCGGACGTACATTTCTTCACCGGCCCAGTTGGACAGCGGCTGGATGGAGACGACATCACCTGATTGCGGGGCGTTGAGGAGCATGTCCTGGCCGTCTTTGACGCCGTGGTAGATGCCGACGTGGTGGGTGCTACCGCCGGACCCGAAATAGATCAGGTCACCGGGTTGCTTCTGGTCGAACGGAATGTCCTGCCCGCGAGCGTCGTAGAGCTGGCCGGGGTTGGAGTGGTCTCCGGTGAAGTGCGGCAGACTGATCGCACCCCCGGAGGCTTGGTAGACGGCATAAAGAGTCAGGCCGGAGCAGTCGAAGCCGACCTTGTTCGTGTCCCCATGGGCGTCGGCCGCGCCGCCGCCGTCGCTGATCCCGCGGGTGGGGCCATTCACGTCACCGCCGCCCCAGGCGTATTCGGTGCCGAGCCAGCGGGACGCGGCCTCGATGACCTTCTGCCCGAACGGGCCCGGTGCGAGCGGACCGTGCTCACCACCGGCGGGTGGGCACGCATCGGGCAAGATGCCTCCCGCTGCGACGGCCGTAGCCCGACCGGCGGACGAGATCTGCGACAGTTCGTCGGGGGTGAGTTCCTTACTCGCACCCTTGAACTCGCTGTACATGGCGTGCGCGGCGTCTTCCCACGGGGCGTACGCCTCCGGGTGCGCCGAGGCCTGCACGGTCTGAGCGGCGAGGGTGACCGGCATCGACTCCCACCCGGAGACCTGCAGAAGGGCCTGGTAGAACTTCACGTTCGCGGTGACCGGGTTCATCAACTCTTCGACCGTTCCCCAGATCCCGACCTGCTGCTGGTACTGGTTGACGGACTTGTTGTCGCTGCCGACGCCGTCGTGCGGGTAGTTCAGGGATTCGGGCACCACGGAGCTGGCGAGCATCCGGAACGTCGACTCGCGGCCGATCGTGGCGAGGGCGACGGTGATGCCGCGCTCGGAGACACCCATCGCTTCCCCGATCGCGACCGCCTGCTTGGCGATCGCGAGTTGGCGGGCGTTGTAGACCGCAAGCCCCGGTGCCGCGCCGGTGCCGGGCGAGGTCGGCGCCCCACCGTCCCCCTCCCCTGTCTCGGGAGCCGGTGCCTGACCGGGCTCGATGGCCTGATCCACCCAGGGAGCCGGGTCCACGGCGGTGCCGACACCGTCCGGGAGACGGCCCCCGTCCCAGACCTCGAAGTGCAGGTGCGCGCCGGTGGTGTCGCCGGCGTTGCCGATCCGGCCGATCTCCTGCCCGGCGGACACCCGGTCACCGGCCTTGACCAGCACACCGTCGTCGAACATGTGCCCGTAGACGGTCGAAACCACCTTCCCGTCGATCTGATGATCGACGATGATCCAGTTCCCGAATCCGGAGGCGGGACCGGCAGCGATGACCCGGCCATCGGTGAACGCGTAGATGGGAGTGCCGACCTCGCCGGCGAAGTCGATGCCCCGGTGCTCGGTCCCCCACCGCGGCCCGAACCCAGAGGTCAGCGTGGTGGTGCCGGATTTAGTCGGTTTGACCAGTGATCCGGCAGGAGCTGTGCCGCCACCGGGCGTCGCCGGGGCCGGGCACTCGTTGCCGCTGTCGGAGGCGACGACGACCACCAGCAGCACGAGTCCCAACACGGCGGCCACGGCGGCGGCGACCAGCTTCTTGATGTCCACGACCGGGTTCAGTCCCGCCCGGCGTGGTCGCGGATCCGCGACGACAGGTCGGCGATCATCTCCGACGCCGCGGCCAGCGCCGCATCCCGCTCGCGCAGTTCGCGTTCGAGGTCGCGGCGCGGGGACCGGGGTCCGTCGGGGTGCGCTTCGACCCAGTTACGCAGCGTGTTCGGGTGCACACCGGTGGCTTCGGCGACGAGCTGGATCGCCCGCCAACGGGAGGAGACCTCGTTCTGGAGAAGGGCGACACTCTTGACGGCAGCGGTCCTCAGTTCCGGGGAGACATCCCGGTAGCGGCGTTGCGGGATCACGCGGCGTCCTCCTCACGGGCGACGGTGTCGGTGTAGCGGGCGTTGGTGTTGTGGACTCCGGATTCGATCTCGGAGCGGGTGAAGATCACGTGCACCGGGATTCCGGGGGCGCGCGGGTCGTCACCGGTCTTGATCAGCACGTTTCCGGTTCCCGGCGGGGGCGGGGCGGGCTGGTCTTCCCGAGGCTGCTCACCGGTCATCGGCGGCGGGGACGACCACTTGGTGACCATGTCGGCTTCGGTGTCGGTGAAGGTGACCACGCCGTCGAGGCGGTCGATTTCCTTCTCCGGGATCGGGCCGATGATCTTCACCCGGGCGCGCTCGAGGAAGCCGACCGCGCGGGAGGCGGTGGCGCCGTCGGCGGCGGTCTCGAGGTCCGCCATCGAGTGGGTGATCATCCACAGCCCGGTGGCGATCTGCCGGTTCAGTCGGGTGAGGGCATCGATTCGGTCAACCATGAAGGGGCCCAGTCCGAGCACATCCCAGATTTCATCCATGACCGCCTCGAAGAACCGCTGCGGAGCCAGGCCCGCGTCGGTCAGGGCGTTCGCTGCGTCGATCAGGGCGAATCCGTCCGACCAGCACACCAGCATCACCGCAGCTCGCAGCTTCTTGTCCCCGTTGGGGATGTGGGAGACGTCGAAGCCGATCGCCGGGTGATCGAGACTGAGTGGATGGGTGGTCTGTCCGTTGAAGATCCGCCCGAACCGGCTCTTGGGGTTGACGAAGGCGCGCAGGGAGCGGCGCAGCGGCCGCACCGCCTCGCGGTAGTCCTCGATGGTGTCGACTCCGGCGTCTTCGAGGAGCTGGGGGTGTCCCTCGATGATCAGGCCGAGCATGTCCTCGAGCAGCGGCGGCTCGTCGGGGGTGAAGCCCTTCTCGTCGAACAGGATCGCGATGGCCGAGCCGACGATCGACTCTTCCCAGTCCTCAATCGCTTGTCCCCGCCGCAACTCGATCAGGGCGCTCACAGTCTCGGTCTGGCGGCCCCGTAGTTCCTCGAGCCAACGCAGCTGCAGATCGGGGAACGCGGCCAGTCGCGGGATGATCGACCCGAGCACACCACCGGCCAGTGGGTTGATGTGTCCGAAGGCGTAGCCGACATCGACGACCGCGTCTGTACCGGCGGCTTCCTCGACGATCTTGCGGTAGTCGGGTTTCTTGTCGGCGAGGAATAACGCGGTCACCCCTTGTGCCATCGCGCCGAGAATCACTTTGCGGACGAATGAGGACTTGCCGTAGCCGTTGAGGCCCAGGACGAATGCGACCGGGGCGGTGATGAAGCCGCGGCGGAACCAGTTGAGCAGCCCGAACGAGACCGGGGCGTGGGTGACCAGGTGGCTGCCGATCACCGGCCCGACCGCGGGGGCACCTGCGCCGACGGACCACGGCCAGAACGCGCCGGCAGCGTGCACACTCGTCGAGCGCAGTTCGGGTTGCTTGCCGACCGATGCGGCGCGGCCGCCGCCGGCACCGCGGTGGCCCCGATCGCTCAGCTTCGGGCCACCCGCGGTGGTGCTCAGCTCGGTGCGCTCGCGGGCGCTCGCGTTGCGGCGACGGTTGTCGTCGGTGCGGATCTTGAACTTCGCCCATGCACCGCCGATTCCACCGGCGTAGACACGGGTCTGATACTTGGCCCGCTGTTCGGGCGTCATGATCTCGAACATCAGTGTGCCGTCCTTCTTCTAGGCGGTCAGCGCCGACGGCATCGACGCGTGGTCGGGCAGCAGCACACCGATGCCGAGGGAGGCGGCGAATGCCGCGTCCTGGAACCGGTAGCAGCGGCGAATGTTGAGCTGGCACTGCACAGCCAGGTCGTTGACCAGGGCATCGATTCGGGGCATGTCGGCCTCGATCGGTTCGGTGACGGTGATCAGCAGCCCGATGCGGGTGGCGCCGTGTCCGCGGGCGAGTTCGTCGCGGGACCGTTCGGCGAGTTCGACGTCGATCTGGGCGGCGGCCGAGCTGATGCCCCGGTTGCGGTTCTGAGCGGCGACGATCGCGTTGCGGTAGTCGTCGTCGATGATCTTGACCGCGTCCGCGGCCCGGTGTGGGCGGTAGACGATTGCGACGCGCTTGCGGGGAAGGTCCGGGTGCGGGGCGATCAGACGTCGCAGCGTCGATTCGTCGACGGCGCTCTTCGGGCCCGCGCTCATCAGCCAGGTCACGGACCGGCCGCCGTCATGCCAGTATTCTTCCCACTTGTTCTCGTGCGAGATGGGACCGGCGTTGTCCCAGGTGATCCCGTGGTCGTCGCCGGTGGCTTCGGCCCGTTCGATCGTCAGCTGCGATGCCGGGTCGAACGAGCGGCGCACCACCCCGGTGATCTCGGCGGCGGTCATCGGGCGCACCGCGACACCGGAGGCCTCGATGGCGGCGCGGATGCCGGGCAGACGGCGCCCGATCTCGACGGCCTGCGCACCGGGGTCCTTCTTGCGTTCATCGGTGGTCGCGGCGAAGGTGATCGCCACGCGGGCCGCGAGTTGCACTTCGTCGCGGTGGAACTCGGTCGCACCTTCGAACACCACGGCCTTCGCCAGCGCCGGGGCGTCCACGCGGGTGATGGCCCGGGCCTGGGTGAGCAGGGCGTTGCCGGTCTCGGGGACGGTGTCGAGGACCGGGACGATTCCCTCGATGTCGCTGGTCAGGCCCGCCGAGGCCAGGACGATTCCCCACTCCCCGACCCACTGGTTGACCAGCCCTCGGTCGACGGCCTCGTCGCCCTGCGGCCAGGCGCGCATCACGATCGTGTACTGGTTCGTCTTCGGCATGTGGATCATGCCGAACCGGTAGCCGGCGCTGTCTTCGCCTTCGTACATCTTCGTCGGAGCCAGGACACCGGGAAGCTGCGATTTCCCGCCGGGCATCTCAGAGAACAAGCCGCCGCGGTAGATGTTCTCCTTACGTCGGAGTGCGCCGAAGAATTGCATTGCCAGAAGGGACCTTTCGTATCCGGTGAGGCCATGACGTTTGAGGACCATGGGGACGACGGCCAGCAGGAGGACCCCGCCGGTGATCGCGCCGACTTTGAGGCCCCAGCGCATGAGTACGAGCAGCGAGATGATCAACGTGCCGAGGATGAACCAGGTCACCGGCCCGGACAGGCCCATGACGCCTTCATTTCGAGGTGCCCGGCCCCCGAGATAGACCTGCGGTTCGCTGTTCGTTCGGGTCGCGCTCACCGACGATCACCACCGGTGGGCGGCAGCAAGGTCGGTGCGTGGTCAACGTCGCACGAGCCTGGATCGGCGGCGCGGAAAGCCTCTACCGGCGGCAACACGCCAGCTCGATAGAGCTCGCACACGTCGGCGGTCTTCCCGAACTGGATTCGCGCAATCTCACTGGTCATCGGTATCTCCTGGTCATCGCGGGATGTTGTGGCGGCTGGTGGGGTGGGCGTAGTTGTCACCGGCGAGGTCACCGGCGGCGCTGTCGACGGACCTGCTACCGCGGCCTCCTCCGGCTCCGACCCATTTGCTGGCCTTCGCGCCGCTGCCCTTCTTCGGGCCGCTGCCGGCATTCGCCCCGTTGCCGCGGGGCCCGCCTTGGCGGGGTCCGGGGGTGGGCGGGGTGCCTCGGCTTCCGCTGCCGTTTCCGCGGCTACCGCTGCCGTTCCCCGGGTTTCCGCCGCCTCCGACGAGACCGGGTGTGCCGCTTCCGCCACCGCCGCCGGAGAATCCGCCTCCGGGCGGGACTGCCTTGCCGCCGGCGAGTTTGCCGCCGAGAGCTTTGCCGCCGGTCAGCAGGGCGGCACCGGCGAGAAGTGCCCCGGCGGTGGCCTTTGCTCCGGAGCCGCCGCTGCCGACCGCCGAGATCGCGGGGGTGATGATCCGCATCAGTGCCGGAAGGACGAGCGCCGTGGCGGCGAGCAGCACGATTCCGATCAGCGAGTACTGGAACTGCTGGAGAGTCGGGGTCTGACCTTCGGGGACGGCGAGCGCGGAGGATTGGGTGGTCAAGAACGCCATCGCGTACGCAAACGATGCGACCGGTTTGAACAGGCAGAACGCGATCACCCAGGCGAGGAGTTTGTCGTAGGACTGGGAGCCGGTCTTGGTTCCGCTCGCCGCGGCCGCGACGGGCAGGGCGGCGACGGCGACGATGAGGAATCCTTGCCGGATCGGCATCATGAACGCCTGTGCGAGCGCGCCGAACGCGCCGAAGAATCCAATGATCAGCATCAGTCCCGGCGCCATGCCGGAGTAGGCGTTGAGGACCATCATCGACTGCACGGTCCCGGCGGGGTCGTTGTTCGAGGTCGCGTTGACGATCTCGATCGCGAACGCATCACCGGCGCGGGTCGCAAGCGCGACAATCACTGACATCGTCGCCGCGGTGACGACCACCCGGAACAGGGTCCGGAAGGTCTCTTCGGCCTGCTCGACCATCAGTTGCCGCCGGGCCGCGGCCAGCCGGAGCGACATGAATCCGATCGAGATGATCAGAAGGAACGACTGGATCCAGAGCGTGTATTCGTTGATCTGGGCGAGGGGTCCGAACGATTCGAGGTCGGCGTTGGGAATCTTGATCCACCAGGTGATTGCCATGATCATCGCCTGCGACATGCCGTCGATGATCGAGGTGACAATGTGCCCGAACTGCGAATCCCACTGCTCCTGAAGCTGTTCGCTCGCGAAGTCCTTGACTGCGCCGACGGGGTTGCCGTTGTTGTCGCAGAGGCTGCCGGACAGGTTGCCGACGACGTCGCCGGTGCTGGGCAGGCCCGGGACGTTGACTCCGCCGAAACCGGGGATCAGCTGGCCGAGCCCTTGGCCGGCGACTTCCACGCCCTGGCACACCACCGACCGGTCCTCGCCGGGCTTGGGTTCGGTGTCCTGCGCGGCCGCGGTGGTCGCGGCGCCGAGCACGATCGCGAGGACAACCGCCAGGGCAGTGGAGATGCGGGTCAGTTGGCGGCCCATTGGGTCCACCCCCCGAGGTTGCTGACCTCTTTCTGCCCGCCGTAGAGATCCGCGGTGAGCTTGATCTGCCAGTCCCCGTCGCGCCACAGCAGTTCCGCGGACTTCGAGACCCATCCGGTGCGGCTCTCCTTGAGCATCGCGTACTCGACCACCGCGTAGTCCGGGCGCTGCGGGTCCCACTGGGTGACTCGGTAGGCATCGACACGGAAGTACGGCAACAGGGCCCGCTCGTTGCCTCGACCGGATGCGATCGCATCGGTGGCCCGGCGCAGGAAATCCTGGCGCAGCTGCTTGAGCGGGTCGCTGTCGGGGACGACTCGGTCGGCGTAGAACTCGGCGGCACCGGCCATGGTGGCGCCGCCGCGGGTGTAGAGCTGGATACCGGCCAGTGCCGCACCACGGGGGGTCTGGGCGAATCCGGTGGCCATGCGGCCGTCGATGCCGGTGGGTCCGTCGGTGGTGGAGAACGGCAGCGGGAAGTTGCGGATCTGCTGCCATTGCAGACCACCCGGGGCGCCGGTGATGTCGCTGGCAGGCTTGCGGGAGTCGGTGTCCTGATCGAGGGCGACACCATCGGGATTCGGTGGGACCTCGACGCGGCGGCCGAGCTCGTCGGTGAACGGAAGCCCCCAGTCGGCGCGTTCGGTCTGCGGAGCAAGGGTGACCGGCGCCTGGCCCTCGGCGGTGTCGTTGTCGTCGCGGGAGACGAAGTACGCGACGCCACCGCCGGCGACGACGACGAACACGAACACGACCGCGAGCCAGAACGTGAAGCCCAGGCCGGGCTTCGAGGTGGCGGCCTTGCGCCCCCACCACCCCGACCGCGGCCGCTGGTCAGCGGCCGGGGAACTGTCGGGCTTGTGGTCAGTGCTTTCGGTGTCTTCAGTGGTCACGGGGTGCCCTCCTGGTCGTTGCACGCGGCGGCGGGCGCGGCGAGAGCCACCTCACGGCCGGTGTCGTAGGTGGCGGTCTGCGGGTCGTAGACGTGGACGCGGGATGCGGATTCGTCGGCGGCCGGGAGCTGGAGCTTCCAGTCCGTGCCGGTCCACACGACCGTGGTGTCGGTGATCGCGGCCGACTGGTCGCAGAACGAGGTGCGGATCGAGATGTCGGCGCGCTCATCGGTGTAGTCGGCGACGACATACCCACCCAGCGTCGGGGCTTCGGCAGGGTCGGCGGCCGCGGTGACACTGATCTGAGCGCGGCTGACGGCGAACGCGTCACGTTCGGGTCCCGGTGCGAGGCCATCGTGAACGATGGCGGCCCACTGGTCGTCGCGGGCGACCGACATGCGCACGGTCTGATGAATCGCTGCCAGGGCGGCACCCTGCGGGGTGTGCGAGAACCCGGATACCGGCCCGTTGCCCGTGTTGCGAGTGGGGCCCTCGTCGGCGAACGGAAGCCAGATCGACTGGAAGCGGTCCCATTCGATCTGTGCGGGCGGGGTGGTCGGGTCAGGCGGCGCCGGGGTGGTGACCGAGTCGGTTGCGGTGGTCTCCTCAGTGGAACCGCAACCAGCGATCAGGGACGCCGCCGCGGCGGCAGCGGCCAGTGCCGCTGCCGCCAGGCGGGTTGTGATCATCAGATGGTCCTTCCTTGTCAGAACGTCAGGAGAGCTGCGGCGATACCGCTGCCCGCCGAACACAGCACCGCGGCGACGAGCGTCATCCCGATTCGAGCGGCGGGTTCGGATTCGTACGGGTTCTGCTGCTTGTTCCAGGCGAACAGTCCGCCGTACCAGACGAGGCGAATGGTCAAGATCGCGAAGATGATCCACATCACGTAGCGGCCGAGCTGGAGCAGCGGCTCGGTCACCGCCTCAGAGGGGATCCACATCGCGACGACCGTCATGACACGACCGAGGCCATGATTCCGCCGGCGCTGGCCGCGATCACGCCGCCGACCAGGGCTCCGGCGATGATCTTCGGCGACTCGAGCGAGCCTCCGTTGAACTTCTCCCACCCGAACTTCCCGCCGCCGTAGACCAAGGCGAGAACGCCGGCGAACATCACCACCCACGATGCCCATCGGCCGAGTTCGAGCAGCTTCTCCGACTTCGGCGGCGGTTCCGGCGGCAGTTCGATCCCCTGTGCCAGCACGCTGATCGTGTCGAGTGTGCTCTGTAGCAGCATCATTCGAGTTGTCCTTTCCCTTGTTGTTTGCAGGCCCCGGTCAGGTGCCGGGGTTGAGTCGACTGATGATCGAATTGCGGAGCGCCCCAGCGATCTCTGCGATTTCGCTGGGAACGGCCGTCGGGTCGTCTGCTGCGCGTTTCTTGTTCTCCGGTACCGGGTCGCGGTGCGACCAGACCGGAAGTTCTCGCGGATCGCGGATCAGCGTGAAGTGCTCGATCCACTCGATCCGCCACGTGGTCGGGGCCAGGCCTCCGACGATCTTTCGGGTCTGGTCGATCTCCCTCGGGATCTTGCGGCCGGGTCGGTCCGCGATGGTGATCAGGCCGATGAGCGTGCTGTTACCGGCCATGCCGGAAACGTGCTGGCGGATCAGGTCACCGGCCTTGTCCAGGGAATCGACGCGCTCGCGGGCGACGATCGCCACGAAGGGTGATTCCCCCTCGAACGGTGCCGGCCACTTCTGGCCGCACTCGCTCGCGAAGTCGAGAACATGACCGAGCGTGCTGATTCCCGCGCCGCCGTGGGCGCCGAGCAGCCACACCAGCGGTGCCGGGCTGCCCAGCCCGCGCGGTACCGGCCGATCCCAGATCTCCGCGACCCTGTTCGGGGGGCGGACGGGGATGCCCGAACCGGTTGTCTGCGGTTGTGACCAGCGGGAGAAGCTGCGGGCCGACATCATCACTGCCGACCCTCGGCGGAGGCTGTCGCCCGTCGAATCCGGTCGTATGCGGCGACCGTGGCCGCGCGCAGCTCCCAACTCGCAATCGCCAACCCGGTGGCCAGGTGCGGGTCGTAGGGCACTTCCTCGACGCGCACCAGCCCATCCAGATGGGCGATCAGTTCGGACGGGTCGACATCGGGCTCGGCGGAATTCTGGTGCGAGATGACTACGACGGTGCGCTCGAACACCCACTCCCCGACGGCGTTAGCGAGCAGGTCCAGGTAGCCGCGCAGCCGGTTGAACGCATCCGCCCGGGCCTGCACCACCAGTACGAACACCGCATCGGCGTCCTCGCGCAGCCGGACGCACTCGTGCAGGCCAAGCGCATCCGCGCCCAGGTCGTAGACCGCGGTGTCGACGTGAGAGCGCAGAAGGTCAGGCACCCGGTGTACTACCGCGTCGTCGAACCGGCTCCCACCCCGGCCGATGATCCGAGCGCCGGCCGCCGACCGGGGCAGTTCCGTCACGATTGCGGCGGGCTCAGGGGTTTCGATGAGGGTGTCGATCGTGGTGACCTGGTCCTCGGCGGCGGCGCGTGAGGCCAGGTCACCGCCGGTGACGGTCAGATCGACCACTGCCACCGAGGAGTTGGCGTCGTGGGTCGCCCATGCCCCGGCGATGCCGACCGCGGTCGTGGTGGCTCCCGCTCCCCCGCCTACGCCGGTGACCAGTACCAGCGGCGGAGCTGTTACTGGCTGGTGCGGCCACATCGGTGGGGCCGCAGCCTCGCGCTGCGGGTTTTGGTCTCGGGGTGCGGGTGCCGGGTGCTCGGCTGGCGCCGCAGTGTCCGGGGTCGCGGCCGGGCTGTCGGCCCCTCGCAGCGGCACCACCGCTGCCGGGGGCAGGTCCGTTTCGGGCTCCGGCTCCTGGCCCAGCCATTGCATCCATTCGGGTTCGGTGCTCATGATGCCTCTCCGATCGACGTGATCACGTGACGTCCATCGACCACGCGTGTGGTGATGGCTTGCTGGGTGTAGGCGACTTCTTCACCGCTCGGCTGGCGTTCGCGCAGCGTGACGAGGAATCGCTGCGGCTCGGCCGCGCGGATGGTCACGCAGTGCTCCGCGCCGGCGGGAATGTAGGTGTCGATGGCGCTCTGGAGCAGGTTGGCGGGCTCGACACCGACGGCGTCGGGGGCGACGACGGCGCGTGCCGCTTCTCCGGACCGCTGCACGTAGTAGGCGTAGTCGAACGCGAGGATCGCGGCGGGGCCGGAGTCGGTTCCACCGGGGCCGTTGCCGATGATCACGCCGTCTACGGCTGCGGCCGGGTCGCACCACGGGCGCGGGGCCGATGACGTCAGTGGAGCCGTGTTCGGCTGCGTGGTCACGGCAGCGGCGGTAGGCGAGCTGTCCTGCCCGCCACCGAGCGCCCACACGCCCAGGCCAGCCGCGACCGCGGCCGTCGCGGCAGCGGAGCCGAGTCCGGCGACCGCGCGTGGCGAAATCCGGTGCCGCGGGCCCCCGGCCACCGAAGGTGCCGATGCGGGCGTCGCCACCGGCGGGGCCGGGTCCACGGGCAGGACCGGGGTGGGCTCGGTGGGGCGCTCGACGGGCGAGGTGTCCGCACGGGCGGCGGTAGGGGTGAAGGACGGATACCAGCGGGTCAGCTCACCAGCTGTGGGATCAGGCTTGCGGAAGTTGGTATCTGTCATCATCGAATCCCTTTCTGTGCGAATCCGGTTCCCCGGACGAAACCCGTCCGGGGAACCGGGTCGGTCAACCGACAGCGACCGGGCTGGTCGACGTCGGACGCGCACTCGTCGCCCCCGACGACGCGGGGGTGGTGGACGCACTGGTTCGCGGGGCCGTGGTGGTTGGCGAGGTCACCCGCGGTGTCGACGTCACCGCCGACGAGTCGGTTCCGGCCGCGACATCCTTGGCGAGAGCGGCGAACCACTCGGCTACGAACTGCACCGCGGACTGCCCGGTGGCGGTCACCGGCGTCGACCCGTAGGAACCGTGCGCCCGCACCGTGTTCCAGTACTTCGTCAGCGCTGTCGTCGACACCAGGTCGGCGTTGTCGCTGATGTTGTCCTTGACCACGTCGAACGCCTGCCGAGTGAGCCGCGACGTCGTCGCCGGGGGCATGAGCTTCGGAATCGCCCCCACCAACTTCGTGGCAAACAAGGCCACCCCCGCAGCCGGATTCGCGAGACCGACCGTGGCCAGCTGGGCGATGTTCGCCGGAGTGAGGACTTCCTTCGCGACCGTCTTGACGGCGTTGAACCCGATCGTGCCGACCTTCAACACCGCGCTGATCGCTTCCTGCGCGGTCGGCATTTCCGTGCGCGGGTCGGATGCGATCGCCACCCGCTCCGACAACGACTTCTTCGGGTCGATCGACAAGTTCGCCAGCGTGGTGCCCTGGATGTCCTCATTGATCACCGGCACTGCCGTCTTGATCGTCGTCAGCGCCAACGCCTCACTGATCGAGGTCAACGACTGAATCGGATCCCCCGACGAGAGCTCGCTCTGCCCGGCGATATTGGTCACCGCCCGCATGATCGGCGCGTTCGCCGGTGCATCACACGAGAGATCGCCCGGCTCGCAGATCGACGCCACACGCCCGGTAAGGGACCCATAGGCAACTGCGGTGTCCGCGGTCGGTCCGATACCGCCGCCCTCGGGAGTCGCCTGCGCCGGGGCCGAGATCTTCTCGACCTGGGTGCCGGTCGTGCCCGGGGCGGGCTTCGGTGACGTCTGGCCTGCGGCGCCGGGGAACAACGGCGATCCTGGTGCTCGCGTCGGATCGCCGAACAGTGCCACCCCGACGAGTTTGTTCGCCGGAATCGGTCCCTCACCGGCGCCGACACGCTTGGCGAACATGCTCATCACATGCGCGCCCTGGGAGTATCCCGCCCCGGTGAACACCGTGTTCGGGCACGCCTGCGCGACCTCTGCGGCGGTGTCGATGAGGTTCTGCAGGCCCTCCTCCACCGACTGCGAATACGGCACATTCGCACCGGGCACCGCGCCACCGAACCCGGCCGGATACGGCACATAGGCGCGGCCCGCGAGGGTGTCACCCACAGAATCGGTGGTCTTGACCATCATTGGCATGAAGACCTGCGAGAGCATGCCGGTGTCGAGTGTCGCCGGAGTGTCCGGGGACGACTCCCCCGTTCCCTGGATCCCGAGAGCGAACAACGCCGGGCACGAGTCCCCGACCAGCTCGCTCGCCGGTCCGGCGGGCGCGGCATACGCCGTGCCCGCCGACCCGACCCCAATCACAGCCACTGCCGCTGCCGCGGCCACTCGGGGAAGTAATTTCATGTGGTCACCCCGCTCAGGCGTTCAGGCCGTTGACGACGGCGCCAGCGAACGCGGCCGCCTGCTCGATCACCGGTGCGGCCGCGGCCGCCGCGTTCGTCCCGGCCGATTCCACCGAGGCGACGACCTGGTCTCCGCCCGGCTGCGCCAGCGCCGCGTCCCGGACCAGGGCAGCTGACGCATCAACTCGCGGCGTCGCCTGCTCGACGTACGCCGGTGCCGAGGCCGCGAAATCCCGAGCCTGCTCGACAACTTCGCTGCCACCGGGAACGGCCTGAACCTGCTCGACAACAGCGGAGGTCTGAGCCGACACCGCCGCGGTATCGACCACCGGGGGTGTCCACAGCGGCTCCGGAGCGGCTTCGGGTGCGGGTGCAGGGGCGGGCTCCTGAACGGTCACGTCCTGGCCGCCGAAAACGGTGGCACCCGCCACCGCACCGCCGACACCACCCAACCCGGCACCCAGCACGAAAGCGGGTGCACCGAGGACGACCGCCCCGGTACCGGCGCCGATCGCGGCACCCGGCCCGACACCCCATCCGCCGGTCGGAGCGGTCACAGCAGCACCGATACCTGCACCGATACCCGCGCCGACACCGGCACCAAGCACGGCGACAGGCACGGCCAGGCCGGTACCGACGATCCCCGCACCGAGCAGGCCGCCACCGATCGCACCACCGGTGATCCGGTCCGCCTGCGATGCATTCACGCCGGCGTCGGTCAGCGCGTTTCCGGCGTCCGCCTGCACTGCCGCGATCGTGTTCGTGATCCGGTCCCGGTCCTCATCCGGCATCCAATCCGGCTGCTCGAGCAACCCGGCACCGGTGAAGATGTACCCCTCCGGTGCCTCGACCGGCGCGATCCCCTTTCGCTCGACCATCGGCGGAGCCGGGACGGGTTCAGGTTCGACAACCGACGGAGCCGACTGGGTCGGTTCTTCGACGTACGCCTGCTGGTACGAGGGCGCCGCGTCGTAGTCGGTGGTCTGCGGAGACGACCACTGTGCGTACTGCGGTGCCTCGTACTGGGGCTGCTGGTACCCGGTCTCCCAATCCGAGTACTGCCGCCACTCCGAGTTCTGCACATTCGGCGACGGCGTGTACCCAGGCAAGTAATCCCGTGACTGCTCCGGAGCCGGGGCAGACGTTCCGGGCTGGCTCCCACCACCGGTCCCCGGCTGACTGCCACCACCGGTGCCCGGCTGCGACGGAGCAGCCTGCGCCACACCCGCACACGCCACGCACAACGCCACAGGAACCGCGCACCACACCGCGGCCCGCTCCGCCCGCCGACGATGCCGGCCCCCACCTGATCTACTCATCACTACTCGCTTTCTCTCGAAGGAAACGCCGTAGCGGTGCACCTCTGTGCAACCGCAGGTGCCGAAGACAGATCGGAAATATGTGAATGACAACAACTTTGGAAGCCGGGCAGGAGGCTGATTGGCCCTCCACCGGCCGCGGGGCGAACGGTCAGGCAGGCCAGCCAGGGAAGGCCCCGCCGAGACCGAAGAGCAAGGTGATCAGAAAGACGAGAAACATCGCGAAAATCCTTAATGGAGAATCGAATTGAAATCTGTCAGCGATCTAGACGACGGGCTGAACTCCGACCCAGGGTGACGAATACGGCACCAAGGAGTGGCCCGCAGGACAGGTCGAAAACCCAGGAAGACCGATGCTGTAGCACCTGCAACCAGGCGCCCGACCAGCGCAATGAGCGACGACGCCGAGTGGCCGGCCGCCCGCATTCATCGAGATCGGAACGTAAGGAACGGACTCGCTGGACTCTGCCTGTAACGAAAACGGGGCAACAGTAGGATTAGTAGGCGGGTGGATCTGGGCACCCAAAGACATCGGAGCCTCCAACTGGGTACAGAAATGGCCCGCGGGGATCCGAGATCCTGCGGCGTGGACGTTTACGCGTTGAAACGCTGCGGGGAGTAGAACCCCAGGTGCGGGCGAGGACGCCAATCATCACCGCACCTGGGGTTTTCTGCGCAGCACAAGTTGGCCCGCGTGCGAGCCACGAGCTGCGAAGTGAGACCACTGAGCGGTGACTTGGGCAGAAGTTCAACCGCACAGTGGAAATCTTGGGAATTCGGAATTCTGTCCGGAGCGAATGAGCCTGAGCCAATTCGACTGTCAGCGGTCATGTAATTCCCCAGGTTGAGGGGTTTGTCCGTCACGTAATTCCCCACCCCGCCGTCACGTAATTCCCCACCCCTGGGGCGTGTCGGCCGGGGGTTCGGGTGCTGCTGCAGGTTCGCTCCTGACTGGGTCACCGACAACGGGGCCCGGGAAGGGGCCTGACGGTGGCGAGGAGAACGTGGACGATGATCGATCTGATGGAGTTGTTCCGGCATTGGCATGCCGGCCGGTCCCAGGTGCGGCCGGTCCCAGGTGC
>NZ_JBFUGT010000057.1:0-35464 GCF_056402775.1 Rhodococcus sp. P3_B8 | reverse complement strand
CCACCATCGAACCCGGCATGGTCGACACCGAACTGCCCGACCACGTCACCGACCCCGACGCCAGCAAACTCATGGCCGACCTGATCGACCAGATCGACGTCCTCCAATCCGAAGACGTCGCCGAAACCGTCGCCTTCCTCACCGCCGTCCCCAAGCACGTCAACCTCACCGAAATCACCATCCTCCCCACCGCACAAGCCATCTAACCCACCCACACCACCGTTCCCGCCCCCGGGCAACCCGAGGGCGGGAGCGGTCCCCACTGGATCAAAGAGGGACGAACACGACGTGGGTCTCCGACCCCGTCGTGCAATCTCATTCCGGACCCGCCTCGAGGCGGGTCCGACAACGTCTGTCTGGCGGCCGACCCACACCTTCCGCCAGCGCAGAAAGCACGTACCCCGCAGCACTCAATAGCCATGAGGTGACCATTGCAGTCGATTCAACTACTCGTCGCAATGCTCGGTACGGTCATCATCTTCACCGTATGGGGCGCTCGGATTCGGATGGTCCAACCGGCCGCCCTGCTGCTCGGTGGCTGCCTACTGGGTTGAACCCGACTATTGCTGCTTTCGAGTTGCCCCCCCCGAGTGGGTCCTCGTCCTGTTCCTTCCTGCGATCTTGTACTGGGAGGCTCTGACGACCTCTACGCGAACGGCGAGTCGCGATGCCCGCTCTGTGGTTCTGCTGGCGGTCGTGCTCGTGGTTGCCACGACCGCCGCAGTGGCCGCCTGCCTGCATCGGATCCTGGACATTCCGTGGGCGGTTGCGTTCGTCGTCGGGGCCGTGCTTGCCCCGACCGATGCCGCCGCCAATTACGCGCTGGCTCACCTCCTACCGCCCCGGTTCATGACGTTGCTGCGAGCGGAGAGCCTGATCAACGACGGGACTGCGCTGGCACTTCTGGCCACCGCCGTCCCGGTCGCGATCGGCGCGCGCCATCTCGACCTGCTGCACATCAGCTGGGCCTTCGCCGCAAGCTATCTTGGCGGGGTGGTGTTCGGTGTCGCGGTCGCCGGGACCGCACTGGTCGCTCACCGGTTTCTCCGAGACTGGATGCTATCGAGTGTGCTCAGCGTCTTGACGCCGTTTGTGGTGTACCTGCTTGCAGAGCAGATACATACCTCGGGTGTCATCGCTGTCGTGACGGCGAGTTTTCCTGCTTGCCCGGCGTGGACCGCGTGTAATTCCGCCAGCCACTCGAATGCAGACTCAGCCTTTTTGGTCACTGACTACGTATGTCCTCAATTCGGGACTGTTCGTCTTGGTGGGTACTCAAATCCCCTCCGCTGTAGATGATCTGGCGCCTCAATCGTTGACGGTAGGGTGGGCAGCGGTTGTCTTGGCCGGTTTCGGCGTGATCGGTTGTCGGCTGCTGTACTTCTACACGATGCCTTCCGTGTTTCGGGCCATCGACCGCCGCGGTAGTCAAGTTTCACGCCGGATCAGTGTGCGTGAGCGTTTTCCGCTCGCATGGTCCGGTGTCCGTGGCGGGGTATCGCTGGCCGGCGCGCTCGCTGTTCCCGACACCACGGCAGATGGGCGTCCCTTCGAGTACAAGAGCCTGATCGTGTTCATCACAGCTGGTGTCATCGTAGTGACCCTGTTCGGGCAGGGCATGTCCCTGCCGCGCGTGATCAAATGGGCCCACTATGACTCCGTCGACGACTCTGCCGGACAGCGGACAGCGGAAATCGCTCTGACCGAGGAAGGGTTGCGGTATGTGACGGACCCGGCTCAGCGCGACACCGCCCCCTCCCTGCCGATCGGCTCGACGCCGAGCTTCAGGAGCACCTGCGCGCACTGACTGTCCGGCAGGAGGACCCGGTATCGCTCCAGATACAGATACTGACGATGCGCCGGGCGATCCTCGCTGCCCAGCGCAGTCGGCTTCTGACCATGTTTGAACGACACGAGATCGACGATGCTGTGTTCTTACGGGTCCAGTCGCCTGGATACAACCGAGGCGAAACTGAACTCGACGGTGACGTCCTGCCCGGAGGAGCCGAGCGCGAAAAAACTGTAGCGAACAGCTCTGTGGCAGCGTTTAGTCGTCGAGATGCGCGCGAGGGCGCGCGATGTCGACACTCAATGCGGACTTCGGACGGCTGTACAAGGGGCCAACCAGGGCCACTTACAGCGTCCCAATCGTTCACTCAACAAGGAAATGTGCGGCTCGCCGCCGTGCGCTATAACGGCCGCGAGTCACACGTTCACTTCCTCGTGCTCAGGCTCCTCGCCGCCGCAATTCCATGCGGTACGAGTACCGGCGCGGATTGAAGTGAGAGGACGTGAACTCGACGAATTTCCCGTCCGCGTCGTAGTAGAGACGCTCGATTAGCAGTATGGCGTCTCCTGCTTGACATCCGATCAGTTCGGCTTCGTACTCCGGGGCGTTCATGGCGGTGATCTCTTGCCGTGCGCCCATGATCGGCTTGGTGAGCAGTTTTTCTGCCGCCCCGATCACGGTTCCCTCGCCGACCGACGGGACCCCCTCCGCGGCCAGTTTCGCACCGAGGTCGGGTTCGACGTAGTGGCGCGTCAGGACAAAGGGGATCCCCTCAAAGGAACGGCGAACGGTGGCCTTGCTGACCTCGATGTACGGCAATTCCAATCGGGACGCGATGGAGGGCTCGACGACGACCGTGAATGGTTCGATCACCTCGGTGTTCGTGTCGGGCCAGACGATGATTTCGTCGAGGGATCCGATCGAGCGGACGTAGCGGCCCCGGGTGTCCTGTTGGCGGCCGCTCACATAGGTTCCGCTGCCCTGCACGCGGTAGATCAGCCCGTCGGAGAGCAGTATCTGCAGGGCTTCGCGGACCGTGTGACGGCTGACGTTGTGGACCGACTGCAGCACGCTTTCGGTGGGCATTTTCCGTCCGACCGAGTAGACACCGGCCTCGATGTCGGTCCGCAACTTCTCGGCCAGCACTTTGTACGCCGGCACACCACGCTCCGCGGGAGCTACCTTGTTCGTCACCACGGGCCCCTCCTTCTCCCTGATGCGGCCGGCAGGGTTCCATCCACCACACTAGTGCTCGTCCGGATGAATCTTCAACGGGGGCCGCTCCGCATTGGTGATCTACTGCGAAACCAGAGCATTCGTGGCCACAGAGTCCATCTCGACATCTGTAGCTCGAAAATTGATACTGATCAATCGAGTATGGAGGTGTGACCGTTTGCGATCACACCTCCATACTCAGTCCGTCCGGCGCCGGAGTCAGGCCGCCGACGGACTTCCGTCACCAGAACACGGCCGCGATACGGATGTCGGGCTTATCGCGGCGGTACTGGTGTCCCCGCCGCCGCCTGCATGTCGGCGGGGTGCGTCAGGCGGTGGTCGGTTCCACCTCCGTAAGCAGTTCGTCGTTGTGCTCGCCGAGCTGGGGCGCGGAGTCGGTGCGCGGTTCGTCGTAGGTGTCGGTCAGGAACGGTGTCCGGATCATCCGACGGCGACCGGCATGCGGATCGTCGATCTCGAGGAACATGCGACGCGCGTCGAGGTGTTGGCACTGGTAGAGCTCGTCGATGGTCTGGGTTTCTCCGGCGGGAAGCCCATGCGCGGCGAAGTGCTCGACGATCTCGCGGCGGGTGCGGGACCGTGTCCACCGTTCGGCTTCTGGGCGGATCACCGATGCGAAGTTCTCGGCCCGGTGAACGACGGAGTCCAGCAGCGGATGGTCGAGCAGGTCGGGCCGCTCGATTGCCACACACAGCCGCCGCCACATCTCATGGGTGGGCAGAATCAGTGCAACATAACCGTCCTCGGCTTCGAGAGCGCCGAGTGGCGAATACCGATCCACCCCGCGCACTCGATGCTCGCCCGTGAAATCCCACAGCATGAGTTCGCGTTCGAGCAGGGACGCCACCGAGTCGTACATGCTCTGATCGACGAACGTACCCGTACCGGACTGGTGACGGCCCTCAAGAGCGGCGAGCACGCTGACGGTGGCATGCACGGCAGTGAAGACGTCCGCGAAACCGGTCACCGTCGGCAACGGCGGGCCCCCCGGTTCTCCGGTCACCGCCATCAGCCCACCAATCGCCTGGATTGCGGTGTCGAAGGCCGGCCGTTCGGCGAATTCACCCCGATGTGTCGACAACCTCCCGTATCCGCTGATGGCGCAGTAGATCAGGCGTGGATTGATCTCCTTGAGCGCGTCGTATCCCACTCCCATGCGGTCGACTGCCCCGGGGCGAAGGTTCTCTACGACGACGTCGGCGGTCGCCGCCAAAGCCAGGTACCGTGCTCGGTCACTCTCCGCGCTCAAGTCCAGGGTGACGGACTTCTTGTTGCGGTTGTAGCTCAGGAACCCGCCGCTCATGGACCCGGTCTCGGTCTGCTCGAGCGGATCATAGATTCTGCGCGGATCGCCGCCGTCGGGCCGCTCGATCTTGATGACCTCCGCGCCCAGGTCGGCCAGCATCATCGCACAGTAGGGGGCGGCGATGTACTGGCCCATCTCGAGCACACGAATGCCGTCGAGGGGCCTCACGTCAGATTCCTTCGGTTCCGTGCGGGACGAGCATCGGCTTGATGTCCTCTTGCGCCCGCATACGCGTCAGCGCCTCGGTGGCCTGGTCGAGCCGGTACCGGTTCGGGACCAGTGCACCGAAGTCGTACTTGCCGTGCGTGTTCTTCATGAATTCGAGTGCCTTGCGGTACTCGGCGATGTGTCCGGACCAGGTCCCCATGATGGTCAGCTGCTGTCGGGTGATGAAGCCGGGCCGGACCGGGACTTCCTTGCCGGGGCCGTCGATCTGGCCRGTGACCATGTAGCGGCCGCCTTCTTTGATCATTCCCAAGCCTTCCGGGAATGCGGTGCGTGCGCCGGAGAATTCGAAGACGACTTCGGCGCCGTGGCCGCCGAGCAGGTCGCGGACCGCGGCGATTCGGTCTTCGGGTTCGGGGTGTTCGGCGACGGAGACGAGGTCGGTGGCGCCGTATTGCTTGGCGATGGCCAGGCGGTTGTCGGGGGCGCCGATGGTGATGATTCGCCCGGCGCCGAGGTGATCGGCGAGGGCGGTCGC
Source organism: Rhodococcus sp. P3_B8 (assembly GCF_056402775.1). Taxonomy (NCBI): domain Bacteria; kingdom Bacillati; phylum Actinomycetota; class Actinomycetes; order Mycobacteriales; family Nocardiaceae; genus Rhodococcus; species Rhodococcus sp. P3_B8. Next base: position 30,430 of record NZ_JBFUGT010000057.1, on the reverse strand, counting down.
GAACAGACCGAGCGGGCCGGCGCCCTGGATGACGACGGTTTCCCAGGGGTTCATCTTGCCGATGCGCTCGAAGGAGTGCACGACCGTTCGCAATGCGCAGCTGGCCGCTGATGCCCAGGAGGTTTCCACCTCGTCCGGCACGCGCACTCGTCCCGAGTTGGGGAAGACGTAGGCGTATTCGGCGAAGCCGCCGACCAGATACGGGGGACGTTCGCAGTTGGTGAACATGTAGTACTGGCGGTTGGTGCACAGGGTGGGCTGGTTGTCGAACCGGCAGTGCTCGCACTGGTTGCATGAGGCGTGGGTGAAGCAGATGCGATCGCCGATCTCGAGCGGTGTACCGAAGGTGTCCCGCTCGGCGCCGTCACCGAATGCGATTACCCGGCCGACCATTTCGTGTCCGGGGATGACGGGCAGATCCAGCGCTTGGCTGCCGCCGAGGGAGCCGTCCCACAGGTGCAGGTCCGATCCGCACACCGTCGCGGCTTCGATTCGGACCAGGAGTGCGCCCGGTTCGAGGGTCTGAGGCACTGGAATTTCGCGGATCTCGAGCGGCTCGCTGTGCTTGGTGAGCACCGCCGCCCGGCTGGTCTTGGGGATGTCGAAGGTGGTAGTCATCAGTTTGTTCTCCTCGTGGGCTCAGCCGAGTTTGAAGGGGTCGCGGCTTTCGCCGGTGAGTTCGACCCAGATGGATTTGGTCTGCAGGTACGCGTCGAGGCCTTCTATGCCGTTTTCGCGGCCGATGCCGCTCTGGCCGAAGCCGCCGTAGGGGACGTTGTTGGCGAGCACACGGTAGGAGTTGACCCAGATCGTGCCGGCCTCGAGGCGGTGCGCCACGCGGTGTGCGCGTTGGATGTCTTTGGTCCACACCGCCGCGGCGAGTCCGTAGGTCGTGTCGTTGCCGATCTGGACCGCCTCCTCTTCCGAGGTGAAGGTGATGACCGACAGCACCGGTCCGAAGATTTCTTCCCGTGCCACGCGCATCGAATTGTCGACGCCGCTGAGGATGGTGGGCTGGAAGAAGTACCCGTCGGCCAGGTCGGTGTCTTGCGGACGCTCTCCGCCGCACACCACCGTGGCGCCTTCGCTGACTCCGAGGTCGACGTAGTAGCGAACCTTCTCGAGTTGCTCGGCGAAGGCGATGGGGCCCATTTCGGTTTCGATGTCGAGCGGATCACCCATCTTGATCTGGGGTGCGCGCTGGGCGAGCCGTTCGACGACGGCGTCGCGGATCGATTCGTGGACCAGCAACCGACTTCCTGCGATGCAGGTCTGACCGGTGGCGGCGAAGATTCCTGCCATCACCCCGTTGACGGCCGCATCGATGTCGGCGTCGGGGAAGATGATGTTCGGGGACTTGCCGCCGAGTTCGAGGGTGACCTCCGCGATGTGGTCGGCGGCGCTCTTCATGACCGCGATTCCGGTGGCAGTCGATCCGGTGAAGGTGACTTTGTCCACCCCGGGTTCGGCGGTCAGCGCGGCTCCAGTGGCTCCGGCGCCGGTGACGACGTTGAACACTCCAGGCGGGAAACCGGCTTCATCAACGAGTTTCGCGAACTCGAGGGTGGACGACGGCGTCTGCTCGGCCGGCTTGGCGACAAATGTGCATCCCGCGGCCAGGGCGGGCGCGAGCTTGCTCGCCAGCAGGAACAGCGGGCTGTTCCAGGGCAAGATTGCGGCGACCACGCCGATCGGCTCGCGGCGGGTGTAGGTGAAGAAGTTCGTCTGGGGCGCGGAGATGGTGTCACCGAAAATCTTGTCGGCAGCGCCGGCGAAGAATTCGTAGGTCGCCGGTAGCCCGGCCATCTGGCCGCGTGTCTCGCGGATGACCTTGCCGTTGTCGGTGGTCTCGATGCGCGCGAGCTCCTCTGCTTGGGGCTCGATCAGCGCCGCCAACCTGCGGATCAGGACACCTCGCTGCGCCGCGGACATCGATCCCCACGGCCCGGACAGCGCCCGGCGTGCGGCCTCGACGGCCTTCTTCACGTCGGCCGGTCCAGCGAGTGGTGCAGTGGCCCAGGCCTGCCCGTTGTACGGGTTGACGGTCTCGAAAACCTCACCGGAAATCGCATCGACCCATTCGCCGTCGATGTACATCTTTCGGTGTTGGAGTTCGCTGTTTCGTCTCTCGGCGGTGGCAACGACGTTCTCGGTCATAGTGCTCTTTCTCGTTTCACGGCCGGACCGAGTGCCCGGCACTGTCAATTGGGGCCGCGGTATCGGCTTCGAGGTACCGCGCACATCAAGGAGGATGTGGGGATGCTGTCCTCACGTTCCGACGGAGATTCCCGCCAGTGCCGACCGGATCAACGGGTCGACGGAGGACGCCTGCGGCAACGTGGCCACGCTGTCGACCAGGGTCTCCAATTCCTCTGCCACCAGCGGAATCTCGGTGGCGAGGCGTTCGGCATTGCGGACGACGCCGTCCATGTGCCACGACAGCATCGCATCAGAGTCCTCGATGGCGTCGTGGACCGTGGTGTTGTCGATCTGGGTCACGGTGGCGTGTGCGGTTTTCGCTGAGCGTCCCGGCTCGGCGACGAGGTCGATCTTGCCGATGAGGTCGAGCACCTGGGGATCGGTGAACTGTTGCAGCAGGTCGTAGGTGATGTCGCCTTGGACGAGACCGGTCGCGAAGGCGAATCTGGCGCTCATGAGTGTCTGTGAGGTGCTGGCGAAGGGCCCCCGCGAGGGCATGCCCGGATAGGTGGCTTCGCGTTCGTTCATCCGCAGCCGGATCGACGCGACCTCGTCGGCGCGGAGACCGGACTCGCGCAGCCGCACCGCGAGCATGGCCGGCGCCTGATTGAACGCACACACCGGGTACGGCTTGAAGGTGACGTCGAGGATGTTCCAGGACCGGCCGAGGTCACGGGCGAGTGTTTCCGCTGCCTCCCGCGATCGCGAGAAGCAGTCGAGGAATCCTGCTTCGGCCTCGAACGCCGTCCGGGACCCCGCGACACCGGTTTCGGCGAGTTGCGCTGCCATCAGCCCGCTCGTCGCCGCGATCCCCGACTGGAAATGCCACTCGTCGGTTCCCGCACCGAACGATTCGGACGTGCCGCCCGAGATCGATGCGGCGATCGCCAGTGCGGAGGTCATGCGTTCGCCGCTCAGGCCGCGGATCCGCCCGACGGCAGCGGCGGCAGCCACCGGCCCGAAGACCGCCGTCGCACGAAAGGGCGGGGTGGTCAGGTCCGTGAGCGGCCCCGACAGTGCAATACCCACCTCGTAACCCGCGACCACCGCCGCCAGCAGGGTCCGGCCGTCGACAGCGCTGGACTCTGCGGCCGCCAGGGCTGCGGGGATGACGCTCACTCCCGGATGAAAAGTACCGTGTGTGTCTTCCTGCGCCCGGGCATGCAGATGCACTCCGTTGATGAAGGCCGCCGTCGAGGCCGGATGCCATTGCCCGGTCACCAGCGAGCGGGCGTATCCCTCCAGGTTCGGAGGCGAACTCACTCCAGGGCTGGCCTGCTCGGCCTGTCGACCGAAGCCGGCCGCAGACCCGGCCATCCCCACCGCCAACGCGTGGATGAGGCACCCTGTCGTCCGCTCGACGACCGATTGTGGAAGCGCATCGACCTCCAGACCTGCGGCGAAGACACCGAGTCGTTCGGCGATCGTGCTGCCAGACATGCGCACTTCCCTTCCATGATTCGTGGACACGTCAGTTGCGGTTCCTGTGGGAGCCGCCCACGGACGCGGATCCGATCCCCGCCGTCGCCACAATTTGTCCGTATGACTTGAGACACTATTGCGAAGTCTTACATCTGTCAATCATGACGCGAATGGAAACCGACCCCTTCCCATTCCGCCCATGGACTAGACGCCAGTGGGCATTCAATTGCCAGTTCACAGCATTTTCATCGGCCAGTTCCCGCCCAGCGGCCGGCGCGCAACTTTTGAGGGGTTGACGCAAGCACCGACCCTGACTAGCTTCAAGTCATCCGTACAACTGTGGCTTACTTCACTGCGAGCTGCCAGGCGGAGGATCATGGGCGCGCCAAAAGACCGATCAGATTCCCGCAGGACCAAATTCACGTCGTGGCGAAAGAAGTCCACGACGCTTCCCGAGGAGACCTCGATGACGAACCCACCCCCTGTATCGCCGTTACCCCCCACGATTGCGGGAGATGCACCGACGACTGATGCGCTGACCTCATCGGGGACGCTGGCACCCCACGTGTCTCGACGCGTGGCCGTCGCCGCGGGCATCGGCCACTTCCTCGAGTGGTTCGACTTCGCGGTGTACGGGTTTCTGGCCGCGACCATCGGGGCGCTGTTCTTTCCGTCCGGGAACGCCACTACGTCGCTGTTGGCCTCCCTCGCCGTTTTCGGCGTCGCGTTCCTCTTTCGTCCGCTCGGGGGGCTGCTGATCGGGGCTTTCGGCGATCGCGCCGGTCGCCGTGCGGCGCTCTCAGTCGCAATCGTCGTCATGGGTATCTGCACCATCGGCATCGGCATCCTGCCGACCTACGCCACGATCGGCCTTGCCGCTCCCGCTCTTCTGGTGCTCCTTCGGTGCGCCCAAGGATTCTCCGCGGGTGGCGAGTACGCCGGCGCAGCTGCCTTCCTCGTCGAATATGCACCGGCCCGCCGACGCGGGCTGTGGAGCAGTGTGGTCTCCGCCGGCGCCGGCATCGGGGTCATGGCCGGGGGTGCGGTGACCTTGCTGCTGACCACCCTGCTGTCCGACGACCAGATGACGACCTGGGGTTGGCGCGTCCCCTTCCTCGTCGCCGGCCCGCTGGCCGTCCTCGGCCTCTACGTCCGGCTCCGGCTCGAGGACACTCCCGTATTCCAGGAGCTCCAGCGCGCTCACGAGGTCGAGCACGCCCCCCTGCGCAACGCCGGCAAGCACAGCCGATCCGGAATCCTCCTGGTGTTCGTCTGCACCGCGGTGACCGGCCTCGGCTTCTACTACCTTGCAACCTTCGTGGTCACCTTCCTCACTGTCGAGGTCCACATGACCAAGACCGCCGCCCTCGAACTCGCGGTGCTCGGGTTGCTCATCTACTCGCTCATGTGCCCCGTGGCAGGGATGATCGGCGACCGTATCGGTCGCCGACGCACGATGCTGCTCGGCGCCGGTGGCATTGCTCTGACCGCCGTCCCCTGCTTCGTTCTGCTCTCGACCGGCACCTGGTACCTCGCCCTGATCGGCCTGGTGATTTTCGCGGCCTTCGAGGCCCTGGCCAATGTCATGCTCGGCGTTCTCATGGTCGAGCTCTTCCCGGCCCGACTGCGGGTGACGGGTAGCTCGATCGGCTTCAACGTCGCGCAGGCCCTCATCGGCGGGCCCGGCCCGTTCATCGCCACCGCCATCGCAGCTGCGGCAGCGCTCATCGTCGCGCCCGCTCTCTACCTGGTCGCGATTGCAGCGCTGTCGTTCGTGCTTCTGCTGCGGTATCTGCCCGAGACCCGCGGGGTGTCGCTGTTCAGCGAGGAAGCACCCTCCGCGAGGAAATGACAGACAGGCGTGATTGTGGAGACGCATTCGTATCTCAGGCGTCCCGCGTACCGGCTCGTCGCCGAACAACTTCGGCGGCGAGCCGAACGCGGTGAGTACGCCGTGGGTGACAAGCTGCCCACCGAAGACCAACTTCGGCAGAGTTTCGGCGTCAGCAGACACACGATCCGGCAAGCGATCGGTCACCTGGTCGAGGAGGGCATGGTGCACCGCGTCCAGGGCAGTGGCACGTACTTGATTGGGCACGAGACGAACTCAGGTCGCTACCAGCGTGCAATCGGATCGCTCGACGAAATCATGAGCTGGCCCGGCACCACCACCCGGTTACTCGAGCCTTTCCGACGGGGAGTGAGCGAGCCCGCGATCGCCCGCCACCTCGGTGCGGATATCTCAGACGTCCGCTGCGCACTCGTCCAACGCTGCTACAACCATGCGCCTTTCGCCTTGACCCGGCACTACATGGTTTCCTCATTGGCGGACAACGTGATCGAGCGGGGACTGTGGGAGACCGACAGCACGATCATTCAATCGGCAGAGCGATTACTACCCGAGAGCATCGTCTCCGCAACTCAGAATATCCACGCCACCCAAGCCGAGGAGGCGGAGAGCGAACTGATCGGATGCTCGGCGGGAGACGCCGTCTTGCTCATCGAGCGGCTGTACCACGACGCCGGGGGGCGGCCGGTCGAGTTCACCACCTCGCGACTCAATCCCCGCCGCTACAGCTACCGGATGGACCTGCGCCGGCGCCGCTGATGGGGGCCCACGATCCGTGCCCGGTGTGCTACTGGGCCACCACGAAGCGATAGGCGCGACCATCACACGGTTCACCCATCGGGAACGCACGAAGGAGGCGGTGTGGGCCTACAGCCGAACACCGACATCGGTCCGATCAACGTAGTCCGGGATCGATATGCCCCGTCCGGACGAGTAATCGTCATTCTCACCGCTGCGGCCATCACCGCTGTGGGACAGATGTACTCGGTACTGGCGCTACTTCCGCAGATGGCCGCTATCTTCGGTGTCGACCCTGCGCACGTGACGGCAACCTCCACTGTGTTCGGCGTCGCCTATGCTCTCGGCTTCCTCGCCGCGGGGCCGCTGGCGTCGCGGTTCGGGCCGCATACCGTGATGACGGTCGGCCTGTTCGCCGCCGCGGTCACCACACTGCTGGCAGCGCTGCCGTCCACGCTCCTTCTGGAGTTGATCGCTCGCGCGGGGCAGGGCTGCGCAGCCGCCGCCTTCGCCCCGGCCGCGTTCACGTATATCGCCGAGAGCATCGATCCGCGCCACCGCCTACTCGCTTTGAGCTGCTTGACCAGCGGTTTTCTCGCCGCTGCGGCGGTCGTTCCCGTCGCCGCGCAGATGATCGCCGCGGCAGCCGGCTGGCGTGCGGTCTTTGTGGTCGGCGCAGGCGCGCTCGTGGTGGCAACCGTGGCAGTTGCTGCGTTGGTTCCGAGGGCGCGGCCCAGGGACCACCCCGGTGGTACGCGCCTTTTCGGAGTCCTGGTGACGATTCTGGGCAGGTGGCGGTTGGTCGCGCTGTTTGGTGCTGCAGCCACTTTCCTCGGGGCGTATGTCAGCGTCTTCACCACCATCTCGCTGGTGGGGCCGCCTTCAAATGCCGGAAATCCCGAGGCCCTGCAGGTGCTGCGATTGGCCACCGTGCCGGCACTGCTCGTCATTCCATTTCTGGGTCGGGTGCTGAGGCGGTGCCGACCGGCCCGCCGGGGCGCGGCGGCAATGGGTGTGGCGGCGATGGGTGTGGCGGCGATGGGTGCGGGCGGATCGGTTCTGTCAGGTTCCCTGGTTGCCTTGTCGATCACGGTGCTGGTGCTCGTGGCGGCCATCGCCATTACGGCGTCGGCCATCGTCGAATCACTTCTGGCGCAAGTACATCCGGAGGAAACGGGCGGCGCAACGGCACTGTACGGATCCTTTACCTTCCTCGGTGCCAGCGCCGGTCCGGCACTCGCTTCGGGGGTCAGCCCGTGGGGATTTGGCATCGGCATGCTTACGGCAGCCATCTGGCTCGCCATCGGGGCGGGCCTGATCCTCTTCTCTGCCGCGGGAACCGTGGCCCGACGGTCAGTTCAACACGACACCGACGATGCGGTGTCCCCCCTGCGGTAGGGGGTCTCACGTCAGGCCGGCATCAGCCGCGAGCGCCGCCAACAAGAAGTCGCGGGGCACGTCCGACGAGTGCGGCGGATGAGTTGGTGGATGGTCGGTGTCGACGATGTGTTGGAGGGTGTCCATGACGTGTTCGCCCCCGTCGGCGAGGAACCGCACCAACCCGGCCTGCGAGCAGCGGGCTATCACCTCGGTGAGCACCTTTCCGGCCTCTTCTCTGCGGCCGGATGCGGCGAGGCAGCCGGCCAGCAGTCGGCGGGCCCGCAGCGCGGCCCGGTGGCGTTCGCTGTCCGCGAGGCGCTCTACCCACTCTCTGGCCCACTGGCATGCGAGGTCGGTATTCGCCGGGGATCCGGTTCGCACCAATCCCCGGATTGCCGCCTCCTCCCGGTACTGCGCGATCGCCTCGTCGAGACCGGACACTTGCTCGGCGCGTTCGGCATAGGTGAGGTCCTCAGGTTGTGCATCTGAGGACGGCAGGACGAGATCCAGGCGCGCCGCTTCGTTGACGATGGCGCTGTGGAGCCTCGGCAGCTGCATCTGCATGGAGAATCGTGCGCCCTCGTCCAGCCGTTGAACCGCCGCCGAACGGTCACCGCGAATCGCTTTGATTCGGGCTCCGACGACGTACCGGGTGATCTTCAAGTCGACGGCCCCCGCCTGTGGCCCGAGGTCGAATCCGTCGTCGAGCAGTCGCTCGGCCTCGACGATCTGACCCTTCTCGTACAGAACTTCACCGAGCAGGCCCCCGGCCAGCCGAGCTGTGTACGACCGACGTCCATCCATTTGCTGAGCGATCTTCATCGCGGTTCGGAAACTCGATTCCGCCAAGCTCACGTCGAGTTGCTCGAAGGCGGCTATACCCACCCAACAGTGTCCGTGCACCGAGTTGTACGGCCCGTTGTTCCGCTGGTGATACGTTGCGGCCCATTGCTGAAGGGCATAGGCGGCGCGATAGTCCGCTTGGCAGATTGCGGCGAACGTCGCGACGTTCGCCGCGACGGATACGACCCACGGCCTGAGGTCATCGGGTCGATCGAGACACGGACGCACCAAGTCGTCGATGCGAGAGGCGCGGTCGGCGCGCAATTCCACGACTGCTCTGACCACCGACGCTTCGGCGGCCAGCGCGGGGGTGTCCGGGTCGCTGCGGTGGGTGAGCGCGGTATCGACGCGGTCGAGTGCCTGCAGAGCCGGGTCGGGGTTGTAGAGCAGGATGTTCGACCAGGCGGCGGCGAGCTGCAGCCGCGGATTCGATACCGCGCTGTCGATCGGCAGCTTGTCGACGAGTCCACGCAACGTCGACATCTGCGAATGCTCGAGCAGATACGTCCCGTCGCGTTCGATCAGTTCCACCGCACCGGTCGTATCGCCGGCACGCAGTGCGTGATCGACCGCTTCGCTGAGGAAGTGGTGCTCGGCGAACCAGGTGGAGGCGGAGCGATGCAACTGCGTCGATCGTCCGGGAAAGTCGGTGTCGAGGCGGCCGCGTAGGAATTCGGCGAACATGTGGTGGTAGCGGAACCAGTGTCCTTCGTCGTCGACTCGGCGCAGGAACAGGTCGCGTTCTTCGATCAGCTCGAGCATCGCCTGTCCGCGTCGCACGTCGGTCAGGGTGGAGGCGAGGTCGGCGCAGATGCGGTCGGGAATGGCGGTGGCCAGCAGAAATGCGCGTGTGTCCGTGTCGATGGAGTCGAGGACGTTCTCGGCGAGGAAATCTCCGATCGCTTGGTGGCGGCCCGAGAGGTGTTCGATGAAACCGGCGGGGTCCGCGGACGAGCGCAGAGATAGCGACGCCAGCTGGATGGCGGCGGCCCACCCGTCGGTCGACCTCGCCAGGTTGGCGATGTCACTTGTCGCCAGGTCCACTCCCGATGTTTCAGTGAGGAAGGTGCGTGTTTCTTCTTCGTCGAATCGCAGTGCTGCCGAATCGATCTCGACCAGTTCGTCGAGAACGCGCATTCGGCTCATCGGCAGTCCTGTTTTGCTGCGACTGGTCACGATGACCTGGATGTGGTGGCACCCGTTGTCCAGTAGGTACGTCAGCGTCGCCACACTCGAGGGATCCGAGACCCGATGCCAGTCGTCGACGACGAGGGCCAGGTGTTGGTCCTGATCGTGCAGTGTGTTGATCAGCGTTGTCAGCACGTGCGGGCATGCGTGGTCACCGTGTGCTTCGAAGGTGTCCCGCAAGTCGGTCGCCACGGCCGGCAATGCGGTGGTGACGGCTTCGATGAGATGTGCGAGGAACCACAGCGGATTGTTGTCGTCTCGGTCGACGGTCAACCATGCGGTGGCGATGCCCTCGTCGGCGAGCTGACGGAGCCACTGTGCCGCCGTGGTGCTTTTTCCGTAGCCGGTGGGTGCGTGAATCACGGCCAGGCGCCGCCGTCGATCGGTGTGGAGAGCCTGCATCAGGCGGGCACGGGGGACCAGGGTGCGGCTCGGTGGTGGTGGTCGGAATCTGGTGGCGGGCGTGGGAGGTGCCGAGTACCGACCGGAGGGTGTCGGCGTCCGCGAGTGCGGTGACGGGGATTGGAAACCGGACGTTGATGAATGGTGTTCCGGGTCGGCGCTCAATTCTGGCGCGATCCCCTCGGGTGCGCTGCTCTCGGAGTTGTGGTGGACGTGGCGTAACTGGTCCGCAAATTCGGCTGCCGCGCGGGGACGGTTGCCGCGATCGCGGTCCATGGCATGCTCGATCGCAGTGCAGAGTTCCTCGGGGATGTCTCCCCGCCAGTCACCTAGCAAGGGACCGGTCGGATTTGTGATGCGCCGGAACTGAGCGATCAGAGGCTCACCGCTGCGCCGTTCGAAGGCCGCGTGTCCGGTGAGCGCGCTGAACAGGGTCGCTCCGAGGCTGTAGATGTCGCCGGCTGGGCTGGGGGGATGCCCGAGCAGCACGTCGGGGTCGGTGTAGGCGGGTGATCCGGTCACGACACCGGCCGTGGTCTCGAATCCGCCGGTGATGCGGGCGATGCCGAAATCTGTCAGCTGCGGCTCTCCGAAGGTGTCGATCAAGATGTTCGCGGGTTTGATGTCTCGGTGCAGGATGGATTGCTGGTGGGCGGCCTCGAGCGCGTCGGCCACCTTGATCCCGAGGTGCAGGACACGGATCCAGGAAATCGGACCCGACTCGATCAGTGCCTGGAGGGAGCCCGGCTCGTGGTAGTGCATGACGATGTACGGTTGGCCGGCGCCCGTCGTTCCGACGCGATAAATCGTGACTATGTTGGGGTGCCCGGACAGGCGTCCCATTGCTTTTTGCTCACGGAGAAAGCGGGCCACGCCTTCCGAGTCGTGATAGGTGGTGAGCACCTTGACCGCGACGACGCGATCGAGAGTCCGCTCTTCGCAGCGGTACACCATCCCGAAGCCGCCCCGTCCGATCTCGGTGGCGCACTCGAATCCCTCCGCCGCCAGCTCCGTGGCGATGTCTGGAGTCTGGTCGCGCTGTGTTGCCCCCGGATCGGTCTCGGCCATCTATCCCCTCGGACCGGCATCTGGTGCCTTGAATCGGCTCATCACCCACCTCGCCTACTGAATCGAGGATAATCTGGCAGTCGACCGAACTGGGCTTAACGTGGTCAAATTACATGCCCGATGACCGAGGTTGTGGCCGAGTAAGGTGTCAGGCAGAATTCGCAGCCTCGTCCGAGGCACTCCGTCCTCCCCACCCCTGTATGGGTGGGTGCTTGCCATTGAATCGAGGGCCAGAACCGTGTCAGCCTTCCACTCGGAGACCGATGTCGCTCCCGGCGCCGGATCTCTGGAGGGCCGTCGACCGGTGATCGAGGCCTGTGTGAACCTGGACGCCACCTCCCGGAACACGAGGGCCCTGGCCGCTCGGGCCGGGACGGCGTCGTTGATGGCGGTAGTCGAGGCCAACGCGTACGGCCACGGTGCGGTGCCGGTCGCGGTCACCGCCTTGGCGGCTGGGGCGCGGGAACTGGGGGTTCGGACGATCGATGAAGGGTGCGCACTTCGCCGGGCCGGTATCGGCGCCCCGATCCTGGCGTTCGCGCCGGTACGTGGGTACGGGGAGGACTGCCTCGACGCGGGAATACGAACCGGCGTCGCCGTAACGGTTGAATCCGCCGATCAGGTGGCGGCCGTGAGGGCGGCGGCACGGTGCGGGACAACTGCGACGGTCCAGGTGGCCGTCGACTGCGGACGTGCACCCCAGCGTGTCCCGCACTGGGCAGATCTGATCCGGTCGCTACGCGCCGCTCAATCGGAGGGGACGGTGCACGTTCGCGGCATCTACTCGTCGACCGGCGACGACACCAATGCCGACTCTGTGGTGGATCGAGACCGCGACCATTTTCTCGAGTACTTACGGTTCGCACGCGCAGCCGGGGTGACCTTCGAATCCGCCCATCTCGCCGGCGCGCAGGCGCTGCGTCGCAGTGACTTACGCTTCGACCTGGTCCGCGCCGATCTCGGTCTGTACGGTGTCGCGCCAACCGGTTCTGCCCTCGAAGCGGAACTCGTTCCGGCCCTGACGTTGTCGGCGGAGGTGGCGCTGGTGAAGAAGATCGCGGCGGGCGACGGGGTCTCGTACGGATTCCGGTGGGTGGCAGAGAGGGACTGTTCGATCGCATTGCTGCCTGTGGGGTACGCGGACGGGATTCCGCGTGCGCTGGGTGGCCGTATGTCGGTGCTGCTGGGCGGCAGGTGGCGCCCTCAGGTCGGGCGGGTGTGCATGGATCAGATACTGGTCTACCTCGGGACCGACACCGATGTGGTGGAAGGAGATCGCGCCGTGTTGTTCGGGGGAACCGCTGGCAGCACCGCGGGTGCGCAGCGGTGGGCTCACGCGCTCGGGACGACGCCCGCCGAGATTCTCGGCGGACTGCGTGGTCGGATCGAGTGGCGTTATGTCGGTGGCGCGCCGGGTACCCCCGGCGCATAGCTCCGCGGATGCGGTGTCCGCGGAGCTATGCGCATCTACGGAACTATTCGTGGGTGCCGGTCAGTTGTCGTGACGCACCGAGTCGGGGTTCCCGGTCGGTATCGGCCGGTCGCTGGTCGGCATCGTCGATCGCGCATGGTCTCCTGCTGAGCGCGATCGTCGAGACGGCCCCAGCCACGCTCCAGAGTGCGAGCCAGGTACAGATCAGCCAGGTGGAGTGTGTCCAGCTGTAGAACAGCGTCGCCATGAACGGGGCGGTGCCACCGATGACACTAACTGACAGCGCCTGACTCAACGCGACGCCGCTGAACCGGACATCGACACTGAATCGCTCCGCAAGGAACGCCGGCTGCGGGGCTTGCAGTGCCGAATGCACCACCGCCAGCATGAAGGTGATACCCAAGAACGCGGCCCACCCCGACCCGGTATCCATCAGCGCGAACAGCACGAAACCTCCGAACAGAGCGGTGAAGCACCCGGCGAGAATGACGATGCGGCGGGAGAACCGGTCACTCAGATGACCGGATACCGGCAGGCTGATCAAGTAGACGATTGATGCGGCGAGCAGCGCATTGAGCATCGAGGTGCGGCTGATGTCCAAGATCGTGGTGCCGTAGGAGACGGCGTAGGTGGACACCAGATAGAACAGGATGCCTCCAGGCGCGATGACGCCCGCGGCCAGAGCGACTTCCCGCCATTGATTGCGCAGTAGTGAACGCACCGGGGTGCTTTGCTGGGCCGAGGCGGTCTGCAGTTCGGTGAAGTCCGGAGTTTCCTCGACGCCGAGGCGAATGAACATCGAGATGGCGAAAAGGACGGCGCTGAGCAGGAACGGGATCCGCCAACCCCAGGTCTCGAAGGCGTCGCCGGAAATGTGGTCACTGACGGTGATGGCGATGGTCGACAGCAGGAGTCCGCCGGGTACCCCCATCTGAACGGTGCTTCCGTACAGCCCGCGCCGGTGCGGGGGTGAATGCTCGACGAGCATCAGAGCAGCTCCACCCCACTCTCCGCCCATCGCGATGCCTTGCACGAATCGGAGGGTGACCAGCAGGAGCGGAGCGAACCAGCCGACTTGCTCGAATGTCGGAAGTACGCCGATCAGAACCGTCGCGGTGCCCATCATCAACAGCGAAAACACGAGCGTCTTGCGCCGACCGACCTTGTCCCCCATTCCGCCGAAGAGAACACTGCCCAACGGCCTGGCCAGGAATCCGACCGCGAAAGTCGCGAAGGAGGCGAGGGTCCCTGCTAGCGGGCTGTATGACGGGAAGAACAAGGGCCCGAACACGAGGGCTGCGGCGGTGCCGTACAGGAAGAAGTCGTAGTACTCGAGGGCAGTGCCGGCGAATCCTGCTGCGGTAACCCGCAGCATCTTTGTGGTGGAGCGTTTTTCAGTCCCGCTCATGATGAGTTCCTCCAGGAAAATGGCTCGAGGGAGTAGTCGTGGTGACGTGTTGGCACGGGGGCTGGGAGTGGGGGACGTTCATGCGGAGAGTCCGCCGTCGATCACGAGTTCGGCGCCGGTGACGAAGCCGCTCGACGGGGAGACAAGGTAGGCCACGGATGCAGCGATTTCGTCGGTCTGGCCGAGGCGCCCGAGTGGTGTCGCGCTGACCACGGCCCCTCGTTGTGAGTCGGGAACAACGTCCAGCATGCTGGTATCGATGAATCCTGGATGAACCGAGTTGACCCGGATGCCGAACTGTCCGAGATCCACTGCGGCAGCTTTGGTCATACCTCGAACCGCCCATTTGGTTGTGGTGTAGGAGATTTGGTTGGGGTAGGCGCGGTGGGAGGCGATGGAGGAGATGTTGACGATACTGCCGTGGCGGGCTGCCTTCATCAGCCCCGCGACGGCGTTCATGCCGAGAAAGACTCCGAGTTGGTTGACCCGGTAATGGGAGTTGAAGTTCTCCGGACTGGTGTTCTCGATGTCGCCTTCCGGTTTGTAGATACCCGCATTGTTGACCAGTGCCGTCACCTTGCCGTGCCGGTCGACGGTGCTGTCGATGACGTCCTGCCAGGATTGTTCGTCGGTGACGTCATGTGGGATGTAGTGACATCGTGGACCCAGTTCGTCGGCAAGTCGACGGCCGCTCTCGGCGCAGCCGCCGGCGATGGTGACCGCACTGCCGTGCTCGCTCAGTGTCCGGACGATGGCGGCGCCGATGCCGCGGCTGCCGCCGGAGATGATCGTGACGTCGTTGTCGAGGGTGGTGGGTTTCATTCGGTGTCCATGTTCAGGGTCGTCGGTGGCGTGGGGTGGGCGAGGCTGTGCGGTCGGGCCTACCAACGCGGAAGGGCGTCAAGGAAGCTGGCCAGCGCCGTTGATACGGCGTCGGGGTTTTCCTCAGTCACCAGGTGGCCCGCGCCTGGGATTCGGGCGAAAGCTGATCCCGGTATCCGGGCATGCATCCGTTCGGCAGCTGCAATGTCGATGCCGTTGTCCTGCTCACCGTGCACGATGAGGGTCGGGATCTCTATCTCGGACAGGCGGGAGAGGCGGTCGCTCTTGCTGATCCACGAGTTGTATTCGCCCCACACCGACCGCGATGGTCTAGCTCGCCACTTGCGCACCCACGAATCGATCAAGTCAGGACGGTTCGCGACGGCCTGCGGGCCGAGAATGATAGGAATGAAAGTTTCTGCGAAGGTCGCGGGGATGGGGTCTTCGCTCTTCATGGGCAGGAACACTTCGGCGAACTGAGCCTTCTCCTCGCTGGTGTAGGCGTCTGCCATCGTGTCCATCAGGACCAGCCCGGCCAGCCGTTCTGGGTACTTCAAGGCCAACTCGATCGCCATGAACCCGCCCACCGACATTCCCACCAGCACGAATCGGTCGACTCCTGCTCGCGCGGCCACCTCCAGGCAATCGGAGACCAGCGAGTCGAGGTCGTACGCGGTGGCGTATTCCGATGTTCCGGCCCTGCTGGTATAGGCGATGGTTCGGTAGCGATCGGCCAGAGCAGCGGTTTGCGCGGCGTACATGGTCCGATCCAGGAGCGTGCCGTGGCTGAAAAGCACTGCTGGGCCGGGTCCGTGATCTTCGACGTCGAAAACGTTCATCGGTTCTTTCCTTCGGGCCAGGGCATCGTGTCGCTCGGCCAGGGGCCGGTGGGGTAGCACAAGGGGATTTTGTTCGATGGCGGGGTCGCAATGCTCCGGTTGGTCCCGGTTGTGCAGCAACGCATGTCAGTGCACCAGGTCTTCGAGGTTGGAGTTGAGCGCCTTCGGCTGCGGGACCAGCCACAGGCCGACCAACGCGATCAGCGGCAGCACGGCACCGAAGACGATGACCAGCACATTCCAGCTGTAGCGGGTCAGCAGCGGGGCGACGACGAGCGCGAGAGTTCCGTAGCTGGCCCACAGCATGCCCGAACCCCAGGCTCCGCCCGTGCCACGGATACGCGTGGGGAAGGCTTCCTGGAGAAAATTCGAGGATCCGCCCCAGAGGCCGATGGTGATCAAGACGTACACGATGAACCAGGGCACGATCGTCGACGGTGTCGCCAGGTACACCATGAAGATGGCGCATACAGATCCGAGCACTCCAACGGCCGTGAGGGTGTAGTGGGCACCTTTGCCCCGTGTGAGGAAACTGGCGGCGAGGATGGTGACGATACCGAGCCAGTTCGCCCAGCTGATCGCACGGTTGGCCTCGAGGAACGAAATGTCCTTCGCCTGCATGAAGCTCAGTCCGAAGTAGGACATGATGGCGTATTGGGGCACGATGAAGAGGAAGAACACGGTGACGCCGATGGTGCGGCGACGCATATCGGCTGCCCACAGCTGAGCGAGCACACTCTTCTCCGTCATAGCGACGTCGATGTGGAACCTGCTCGCCCCAGTTCGACGGGCATGCTGGAGATCCTGGAAGTGCGGTGTTTCCTTGATGACGAAGGAGACGGCGATACCGAAGACCAAGGGGAGTGTGCCGACGATCCAGAACACCGCCCGCCATCCCATGCCGGCGGCGATGTGTTCGGAGAAGAACGCCGACGATCCGAATCCGATGGCCCACCCCACTGGCACAGTCCCGGTCATCCATCCGCGATGCTTCGCGGGTACCGATTCCGCAATGAGTACGGTGGCTAGCCCCCACGAGACATAACCGATGGTTGCGATCGACCGCATGACACCGAATGATGCTGTGTTC
The DNA here is from genome assembly GCF_056402775.1 of Rhodococcus sp. P3_B8. NCBI lineage: Bacteria > Bacillati > Actinomycetota > Actinomycetes > Mycobacteriales > Nocardiaceae > Rhodococcus > Rhodococcus sp. P3_B8. The sequence continues at coordinate 13,750 of NZ_JBFUGT010000057.1, read as the reverse complement.
CAGGCGAAGCCAGTCAGAATCGTGAACGCCGAGCAAATCGCGATAGCCGCTATGAATAGAGGCTTACGGCCGAACCGGTCGGTCATGGGGCCGATGAGGAACATAGCGATGACACCGCAGGTGAAGAATCCGGCTGCATAGATGTATCCGACAGCGCTGTCGGAGAATCCCAGACTTTGTTGGACGAGGGGGTAACTGGTGGGGAAGATTGCGGCGTCGGCCGCGATGGTCGCGTAACCGAGCACGCCGAGCACCATGACGGCCCAGTGATAGGGCCTCAGCGGCCCCTCCGAGGCAGGAGTGGCTGGCGGTCTCTCGCGCAAACCATCGTCAACGGCTATTTCTGTCATCGGATCTCCTGGTGACGTCGAGGGGCGATCGAGGAGGAGGGGAACACGCTGTGGCGCGCGCCACAAAGTGTGCGTATTTTTGTATCACTTATCAAGTCTTACGGCCAACGACTCGTCCCTTCGTCCTTGAAAGGACGGTTGAACTGGCGATGTTCGACAAGGCTGCCGGACGTTTACCCCCGCACCCGCTGGAAGCGCACGGATAGTTGATACAATCTGAGCTTCGTGAAGCGGCAGTGCCTAGAAAGGAGGTATAGGTGTCGACATCCTGTCCCGACTGCTATTCGCGGAACGAGACAGTTCCTGGTGCCGTGAGGTGTTCCGCTGTCCACCGCGCAGTGACGGCACTGCGATCGGACGAGCTGGACGACCAGGCCGCCCGTCGTGTGGCTCTCGACATCCTCAGTCAGCTCGTCGCGGTTCCAAAAGACATCCATGGCACCGGCGGTTCGGCATCCTGGCCATCATTGAGCGGCCGAGAGCGCGACGTGCTCGGGTGCCTGGTCGCGGGCTCGTCCAACCGCGAGATCGGACAGCAGCTCTACATCGCCGAGAGCACCGTGCGCTTTCACGTCAGCAGTATCCTGCGCAAGCTGGGCGTGCGCACACAGGCAGAAGTCATTGCACTGGTGTTGCGCCAGCCGCGAATCGCATGCCCCACTCGCTGACACTCGCCCCGCCGTACCCGGCCACCTGCCGGCCAGGCCGTGAACGACGTAGAACTGACAAGTTTGTGCCTGCCACTAGGCGTCGTCGGCGAGGATCCCATCGCGCTTGAGCTTGGCGATCACGTACTCCCCCTCGAACTGGACATGTTCGCGCGATGCGGCATCCGCCGCTGCCGCGTCTCCACTCCTCAAGGCGTCCAAAATCTTCTGGTGCCCCCGATTGGCTTCCGGGCTCGCCCCCGGGGGTGCCTCGTACACGGCCCGTGGCAGGTTCTTGGCCAGCTGCCGCAGCACCGACAACAGGCGCCGACTGCCACCGGTCTGGTTGATGAGAGCGTGGAACTCCCAGTTCAGGTTGTGTAATAGATCAGGATCATCGCTCGCCTGCATGCCCTCGTGCAGCTCCTGCAGCCGGGCAAGCGTTGGTTGCGTGATCCGCGACGCAGCGCGCCGCGATGCGAGCCCCTGCACCATTCCGTAGATCCGGTAGTGATCGTCGATGTCCTCGCGCAGGATGGGAACGACGAAAGAACCACGATGAGGTTCGGAGTCGATCAACCCCTCGGCCTCGAGAGTGATGAGCGCTTCCCGAACCGGCAGGCGACTGACCCCGAGGTCTTTGGCGATTTGGTCCTGTGGCACTCGCTGCCCCCGGATCAGAGACCCGTCGAAGATCATGTTCTTGATGTAGTCGACGACCTGACCACTCATGTTCCGCCGCGAGACATGAGGACGAGCATCCTCACTCCTGCCACCGTTCCGTGCACGACGATTCGACAATTCGACCTCAGCGTCGGACGTGGTCATATCGACTCCTAATTTGATCAATCATCAACAATCGCTAGTGTAACGCGGTCGACAGGAGGGCGGGCACATCGCCCTCGGCAACACACCACACCCGCGCTTTTCCCCGCCGAGACACCTTCAGCATCGATCTGACCTGCTGGTTTTCGAAACCATCCGTCGTCAGCCCGTCGAGTTCTGCGTATCGCGTTTCCACACCGTCCAGGTCGGACTCGACTTCATGGGCGTCCTGACGTAATGTGCGTCACACCTGATGTATCACATATCCATTTTGAGAGGCACGATGACAACCACCGCATCGACTGATCACCTGCTCTCCTCGGCTGTCGTCAAGCGTTTGGACGCGGCGCCGCACGTCTTCATCGACGGCGAACGGCGCGCAGCGCGCAGCGGCGAGGAGCTTCCCATCTTCGACCCGGCAACCGGGCGCCAGATTGCGGTTGCGGCCTCGGGAGGGGTGGACGACGTCGCCGACGCGGTCGAGGCGGCCCGGCGCGCGTTCGCCGAGTCCGCTCCCTGGCGGCAGATGAGCCCACTCGACCGCGGACGCATCCTCCACCGGATCGGCGATCTGATCTACCAGCACGCCGACGACTTCGCTCAGCTCGAGGTCCTTGATGCAGGAAAGGTTCTCGGCGCAGCACGAAACATCGATGTCGAGTTCGCCGCCCGAGCATTTCACTACTACGCCGGTTGGCCCACCAAGATTGTCGGTTCGACCGTCCCGGTATCTCATCCCAACATTTACATACGCACCGAACGTGAGCCGGTCGGGGTGGTGGGCGCGATCACCGCGTGGAACTTCCCGCTTCTGCTGTGCGGATGGAAGATCGGTCCCGCCCTCGCGTCCGGGTGCACGATTGTCCTCAAGCCTTCCGAGGAAACGCCCCTGTCGGCGCTGTGGCTGGCGGAGCTGGCCACCGAGGCCGGACTTCCCGCCGGCGTGCTCAACGTCGTCCCCGGCACTGGCGGAACCGCTGGGCAAGCACTGGTCACCCATCCCGGGGTCGACAAGCTCACCTTCACCGGCTCGACGAAGGTCGGCAAGCACATCGCCCGCCAAGCCGCGGACGACGTCAAACGGGTGACGCTCGAACTGGGCGGCAAGTCCGCCAACATCATCCTTCCCGACGCCGATGTGCAGGAGGCGGTGACCGGTTCGGCGGGTGGCATCTTCTGGCACTCCGGCCAAACTTGCAGCGCCCCATCGCGATTGTTTGTGCACAATGACATWCACGACGAGGTCATCGAGCGACTCACCGCGATCGCCGGCCAGTTGAGGATCGGGCCCGGCATCGAGGAGGGCGTCGACTTCGGGCCCCTGGCCAACAAAGCGCAACTCGAGCGTGTCCGGGGATACGTCCAGCGCGCAAAGGAAGAGGGCGCCACGATCTATCAGGGCGCGCAGATACCCGAGGATCTGACCGGACACTTCCACCCCCCGACGATCATCGCCAATGCGACCGACGACATGGAATGCGCCCGTGAGGAGATCTTCGGTCCGGTCGTCGTCGTTCTCACCTTCGACCACATCGACGAGGTCATCGAGCGCGCGAATGCCAGCGACTACGGCTTGGCCGCGGGCATCTGGACGAAGAATGTGAACACCGTCCAGACGATGACCCGCCGACTGCAGGCCGGGACCGTCTACGTCAACGGGTGGGGGTTGACCGATCCGGCGGCTCCCTTCGGCGGGTTCCACCAGTCCGGCTACGGCCGCGACCTGGGCCCGGACAGCCTCGACGGATACCTGGAAACCAAGTCCGTCTGGACCATGCACAGCTGAATTTCCCTCGAACGATCGGAAAGAACAATGAAGACACGCGCTGCCGTACTGACCGCGCCCCACGCCCCCTTCGAGATCATGGAACTCGACATCGACGATCCCGGCCCCGGGGAGGTCATGCTGCGGATGTCCGCGGCCGGGCTGTGCCATTCGGATCTGCACATGATGGACGGAGATCTGTCGGTGCGCTATCCGATGGTGGGCGGCCACGAAGCGGCGGGCATCGTCGAGAAGGTTGGCCCCGGAGTGAAGAAGGTCGCGGTCGGTGACCACGTGGTCTGCAGCTTCACCCCGAGTTGCGGCATCTGCCGGTACTGCTCGACCGGACGCCAGAATCTCTGCGACGCAGGGTCCACGATTCTCGAAGGCAGCATGCCGGACGGCACTTTCCGTCTCCACAAGGACGGCACCGACTACAGCGCTTTCTGCATGCTCGGGGCATTCTCCGAATTCGCGACTGTGTCCGAATACTCGGTCGTGAAGGTCGACGACTGGCTTCCGCTCGACTCCGCGGTACTCGTCGGGTGCGGTGTCCCGACCGGATGGGGAACCGCGGTCAACGCCGGCAACGTTCGCCCCGGGGACACCACCGTCATCTATGGGATCGGCGGATTGGGTATCAACGCGGTGCAGGGTGCGGTGCACGCCGGTGCGAAGTACATCGTGTGCGTCGATCCCGTCGAGTTCAAGCGAGAGACGGCACTCAAATTCGGTGCGACCCACGTCTTCTCCAATGCCGAAGATGCGCACGCGAAGGTCACCGAACTGACCTGGGGTCAGGGTGCCGACCAGGCCCTCGTGCTCATCGGAACCATGGACGAGGAAACCATCACCGCGGCATTCAACGTGATCGGGAAGGGCTCGACGGTCGTGGTCACGGGTGTGTCCAACGCCGCCAACCTCACCGTCCACGTGTCGGGCCAGGAAATGGTGTTCATGGAGAAGACCATCAAGGGCACCCTGTTCGGATCGTCGAATCCGCAGTACGACATCGTCCGCTTGCTGCGACTCTACGATGCAGGTCGGCTCAAACTCGACGAGCTCATCACCACCCGTTACACGCTCGACGAGATCAACCAGGGATATCAGGACTTGCGAGACGGTAAGAACATCCGCGGAGTCATCGACTTCTCACTCTGACCTCCCCCGGGGTGCTTCGACCCTTCCGGTCTCCTCGCATTATGAGACCGGAGGGGTGCCTGGCGTGCCCGCGCGGCCGGTGGCGCCCGTTCTTCCTCGCATCGAATCCACCGCTGCACAACGTTATCCGACGTTGCTGCCCGATTCTCGTCCCCCCTTGCGGAAACGTCGCCGGGCATGGCACAGTAAATTGTCCGTACGTATCAGTTATCAAATTTGGAGTTGTAGTGCAGCCATACCGGCCCACAGATAAGGCCGTACTTCGCGCGGCCACCGCGGTGGTCGGGGTCGGCACGACCGAATTCGGCAATCTCGCGGGTTCCTCCGCCGACGATTTGGGCTTGACCGCCCTTCAGGCGGCACTCACCGATGCCGGACTGACTCCCGGCGACCTCGACGGCTTGATCGTGAACCGGGTCAGTAGTTACGAAGCAGTGGCCTCACGGATGGGAATCGAACCACGCTGGTCGGCGCAGCTACCGGCGGAGGGACGCATGACCGGCATCGCCATCCAGATGGCGGTACTGGCCATCGCTACCGGGATGGCCTCCACCATCGCGCTGGTGTACGGCAACAACGGGCGCTCCGGTGGGCACACCTATGGAGGCGGCAGCGCGAGCGCCAGCGCGGCCGCCGAGGGATACGGCACCACCCCGGCGCTGACCCTGCCCTACGGAATGACTTCTCCCGGAGCCTTTTACGCAATGATGTTCCAGCGGCACTGTGCGCAGTACGGCACCACCGCCGAACAGCTGGCGCAAGTCGCGATCACCCTCCGAGAGCACGCCTCGCTCAACCCGCAGGCCGTGTTCACAGACCGCATCTCACGCGAGATCTACCTCGAGTCCCGATTCATCGTCGAACCGCTGAAGATCTACGACTACTGCCTGATCAACGACGGCGGGGTGGCCATGATCCTCACCTCCGCGGACCGGGCCCGCGACTGTGCTCAACCGCCCGTTCATGTCCTCGGGCTCGGACAACAAGGGCAGCTACGCAACTCTGACTTCCCCCCGGACGACTTCTGGCGTGAGGCGATCGCCAGCGCCGGGCAGCAGGCCTACGCAATGGCCGACTGCACCCGCGCCGACATCGACGTCCTGATGGCCTACGACAACTTCAGCCCCAACGTGCTCTTCACCCTCGAGGGCCTCGGATTCTGCGCACCCGGCGAGTCCGGAGCATGGATCCAGGACGGCCGAATCGGGCTGCGTGGTGAGCTGCCGATCAACACCTCCGGCGGACACCTGTCGGAAAGCTACATGCAAGGGTGGGGGTTGAACGTCGAGGCGATCCGCCAGTTGAGGAAGACCTGCGGCGATCGCCAGGTGCACGACGCGACGATCGCTCAATACCTGTGCGCCGCTCCCGTGGTGACCTCGGTCGTATACGGAGCACAGGCATGAGCCCCCGCTATTCGTTGACCGCCCATCGCGAGGGGCTGGCCCGCCACGAGCTGCTGATCAGTGCCTGCGCGGCCTGCGGAACCCAGCAGTTCCCTCCGAAAGCGGTCTGCACTCGATGCGGCGACACAGAGACTCCACAGTGGAACGCGGTGACCGGAGAGGGCCACCTATGGTCCTACGCAACCTTCCGCAAGACCTACCGGACCGACTTCCACCTGCCGAGTCCATACGTCGTCGCGGTCATCGAACTCGACGAAGGCGCCAGAATCTACGGCAACCTCGTCGGCGTGCCAATGCCCTCCCTCCGGATCGGGCAGCGCGTCCGCGCCGAATTCATCACCGACGACGGAGAGTCGCACCTGATCTTCGTCGCAGCCGACAAGGAAGGCACATGACCGACACAGCCCCCTCCCCCGGCCCGCTCCGTGGACTGCGCGTCGTCGAGATCGCCGCGCTCGGGTCGGCACCGTTCGCCGCGATGATGCTCGCCGACGCCGGCGCGGAAGTCCTGCGGATCAACCGGCCCGGCCAGACCACCGACGACGCCGGCATCCTCGGCCGGGGACGGACCACGCTGAGCCTTGATCTCAAGGACCCCTGCGAACGCGACCGTGCCCTGGACGCCATCGATCGCGCCGACGTGCTCATCGAAGGATTCCGGCCGGGCGTGATGGAACGACTTGGGCTCGGACCCGATACCTGTCTAGGCCGCAACCCTGCCTTGATCTATGCCCGAATGACCGGCTGGGGGCAGGACGGACCGCTCGCCGATACCGCCGGCCACGACCTCAACTATCTCGCGCTGACCGGTGCCCTTCGGTCCATCGCCCGCCAGGGGGAAGTTCCCGTTCCGCCGCTCAATCTCGTCGGTGATTACGGCGGCGGCGGGATGCTGCTGGTCACGGGAATACTCGCCGCGCTCTACGAGCGGGTGTCGAGCAATGTCGGTCAGGTCGTCGACGCTGCGATGATCGACGGAACCAGCTTGCTGATGAGCGGTATCTGGAACCGCAAGGCCACCGGGAACTGGTCGAGCGAACCCGGCACGAACAGTATCGACAGTGGTGCGCACTTCTACAACGTCTACCGGACCTCGGACGACGCTTTCATGGCCGTGGGCAGTATCGAGCCGCAGTTCTACCAGCGGCTGCTCCTCGGGCTCGGGCTCGCCGACGCCGACCTGCCGGCACAACAGGACCGGGCGCAGTGGCCGGCCATGAAGGATCGGTTCGCGAGTATCTTCCGGACGAAAACCCGCGAAGAATGGACGGTGGTCTTCGCCGAACTCGACGCGTGTGTGTCCCCGGTTCTCACTCTCGACGAAGCGGTGACCGACCCACACATGCAGTTCCGAAACACCCTCATCCGGGGAGAACGCGTCGAACCTGCCCCCGCTCCCCGATACAGCAGAACACCGGGCAATGCCGGCGGACACGGTGAAAACACGGAGCCGGCAACAACGTTGATGACGCGTTGGGCGTCGACCGATTGCACGACACCGGCGACGACCAGAACAGGACAACACTGATGGCTGCACCATCGATCACCACCAGAACAGTCGAGGACGGCCTGACACTCGCAGAGAACATCGGCTTCACCGAGGGCCCCGTGTGGACCACCGACGGCCGACTATTCGTCACGAGCGTCAGCCGCGGCGCGTTGTACGAGGTCTTCCTCGACGGCCAACCGGCCGTTGCGGTCGCCGAAACCGGTGGCGGACCCAACGGCATGACGCTCGGGTGCGACGGTCGACTGTGGATCACCCAGAATGGTGGCGAGGCGATGCCCACCAGGTCACAGCTGCACACCACCCCGTCCATCCAGGTCTGGGATCACCACGCTCCCGCCGCGCCGCGCACCATCCTCAGCGAGAACGTCCATGCTCCCTCGGACTGTGCGTTCGGGCCGGACGGCGCGCTCTGGTTCACCGACCCGAACGGTCACGGCTTCGGCGACGCAGCCCTGCCGGGCCGCGTCTGGCGATACGACCCCGCGGCCGATCACGCAACCGTCATTCTCGACGACGTCTTCTTCCCCAACGGCATCGCGTTCGGAACCTCCCCGGAACACCTGTACGTCGCCGAGACCGCGCGCGACCGGGTGCGCCGCTATGTGGTCACAGCTTCGACCGCGACCGTCGATCATGACTTCCCGGAGATCACCGTCCCAACCCCCGATGGCATCACCGTCGACGCACGCGGCGGGTTGTGGGTGGCGGGGAGCAAATCGGGCACGGTTACCTACTTCGACCCGGCCGCGCAGCTGCGCGAGCAGTTGGCGATCGGTAAAGGAACGATGCCCACCAGTGTCTGCTTCGCCGGCGCCGCGCTCGACCGTCTCATCGTGACGGTCGCCAAAGGCGGGCGCGTACTCGCCTTTGCCGTCGACACACCCGGCTTACCCACCCCGCCTGCAGCTGTCCCCATCGTTTCGTCGCCTGCACAACCCGAGGAACTCCAATGACCGCATCAGCTCCTGCCGCACACACCTGGGGGGCATTGCTGCACGAAATGGCCGACCGCTTCCCCAGACGCGCCGCGCTCTCTTTCGAAGGGACCGACATCACCTTCGCCGACCTCGATCGCGAGGTCAGCAGATGGTCGAAGGCACTGCTCGCCATAGGAATCGGTCGCGGTGACTCGATCGCCATCTTGGCAGGCAATCGGCCCGAGTGGCTATATACCGCGATGGCCGGGGCCCGGATAGGCGCCGCCGTCGTGCCCATCAACACCTGGTACAAGACCGATGAACTCTCGTATGCGCTCGACCACGGCGACGTGAAAGCCCTGCTGTTCTTCGACCGACTGCGCGGTACGGACTATGCCCCCATCGTCGCGGGCGCCGTCGCGGCGGTCACCGACTCACCCGGCCCCGACGGCGTACTCCACGACACGGCATTGCCGACGTTGCGTCAGGTCGTCGAGCTCGGAGACCACCGTCTCCCGGCTGCGGTACCGCTGCACCAGTTCCTCGGGCGCGGAGAACAGATCAGCGACGCCGCACTGACCGATGCCGAAGCCGCTGTCGAACCGGACGACCTCGCGTACCTCATCTACACCAGTGGCAGCACGGCCCGACCCAAGTGTGTCGCTCTCGAACACCACCACGCCATCGTCAATACCTTCAACATCGGCGAACGGCAGGCGCTCGACGAGCACGACCGGTCATTTCTCGCGACACCGCTGTTCTACGGTCTCGGTGTCATTCAGGCCCTCGGCGCGACCTGGACCCACGGCGCGTGCGTGGTCCTCATGGAGGTGTATGAACCCGGCCGAGCCCTCGAACTGCTCGAACGTGAACGCTGCACCGCCTACTACGGACTGGGCAACATGACCCGAAGCCTCGTCGACCATCCCGACCGCGCTCGCCGCCAACTCAGCCTCCGCAAGGGTGTCCTCGGCCTGAGCAAAGCCGACCGCCAACTCGCCCGCACCGAACTCGGACTGACCCTGGGCACCAGCATCTACGGATTGACCGAGTCCTACGGGTTGTGCGCGCTGACCGATGCCCACGACCCCGTCGAACGGGCCGAGGGCACCATCGGCCGACCCCTCCCCGACTGGGACTTCCGCATCGCCGACCCGGAAACCGACGACCCCCTACCGGCCGGTGAAATCGGACAGATCCTGATCCGCGGACACGTCATGCGCGGCTACTACAAGGATCCCGACCGCAACCGCGAGGTCATGACACCCGACGGCTTCTTCCGCACCGGCGACCTCGCATACATGGACGAGCACGGGTACCTGCACTTCCACTCCCGGCTCTCGGAAATGATGAAACCCGGCGGCATCAACGTCAGCCCCCTCGAAGTAGAACTCCTGGTCGGGGAAATCGCCGGCGTCCGGGAAGTGCATGCCGTGGGCATCCCCGACATCGTCCGCGGTGAGGCGATCGTCGTCTTCGTCGACGCCGACCGCGACGACGTCACCCTCGCCCGGATCCAGGACCACGTCCGCAGCAAGGCCGCCAAATACAAAGCCCCGCACCATGCGATCTACGGAACCAGCGCCAGCTTCCCGCGCGTCGCCAGCGGCAAGGTACCCAAGGCCCGCCTACGCGAACTTGCGCTCACCGAACTCGGGCTCGACGCCACCGGGATGCCCACCCGGTCCGTTCCCACTCCGCTCGCCGACCACTGACACAGACGGACTCTCACGTGACCTTCGACATCCCCGAGGAAGAACAACTCCTCATCCAGACTGTCCGCGACTTCATCGACCCGCGATGTGAAGCCCGTGGTCAACGAGATGGAACACCAGAACGAGTACCCCGAGAAATTCATCGAACAGATGAAGGATATCGGCATCTGCGGGTGGCCGTTCCCGAAGAATTCGGGGGCGCCCCGGTCTCGACGCCGTGCTATGTCCAGGTCACCGAGGAACTCTCGCGCGACTTCCGCGACGCCCCCTGGTGGTCGTCGGTGAGGGCACCAACGAAATCCAGAAGAACGTCATTGCAGCGCAGCTAGTTCAGAGAGGCGGAATGTAGCCCATGATTTCCACAGGTTCACCACTGAGAAGCGATGTCGTCAATTTGGAGCCGCAGGGCCTTAAGGGTATTGCCTGCCGGGTGTGTAGCCGACGCTCGTTCCCGGAGCGGCCGCTGTGCCCTCATTGCGGGGCTGACGCCGTCGACAACGTCCTGCTGGCCGGCCGAGGTCGAGTCGTCAGTTGGACCGTCGTTCACCAGGCCCCGCCCCCGTTGCAGACGCCGTACACCCTGGTGACCGTCGATCTCGACGACGGTGTCCGATTGTTGGGCGCGGCGACAGGTGCCGTCGAGATCGACGACGAAGTTGCTGTCGAGTTGTTCACATTGAAGACCGATTCCTCCGGAGAGCCACTGTGGTGGTACCGCTTCCGGGGCACCGAGGAGAACCGATGAGCGAGACCTACATCGCCGGCGCTGGCATGGTGCGATTCGGCAAGTACCCCGTCGACGTCACGTTCGAGAAACTTGCCGTCGGCGCCGCACGCGAAGCGATGTCCGACGCGGGCGTGAGCACCAAGGACATCGAATCCGTCTACGTCGGGCATGTCTTCGGCGGTCCGGTCGCCGGCCAACGCGTCGCGGCGCAAATGGGCCTCGGCGGACTCCCCGTATCCAACCACGAAAACTACTGCGCCAGCGGTGCCACCGCGATCCGAGAAGCCTGGATCGCGATCAAGGCCGGCCTGTACGACATCGTGCTGGTCATCGGCGCGGAGAAGATGACCGACCGCGTGTCCGGTGGGGTCATGCCCGATCCCACGGACCTCGATGCCATCAACGGCTTGGTCATGGCCGCCAATCACGGGATGAGCGCTCGGCGGTACATGTCCGACCACGGTGCCACCCGCGAGCAAATTGCCGCGGTGGCCGTGAAGAATCACGCACACTCGGTGCACAACCCATTCGCTCAATACCAGCGGCCGATCAGTTTGCAGGAAGTTCTCGACGCCCGCACCATCGCCGATCCCCTGGGACTGCTCGATTGCAGTCCCATCAGCGACGGCGCCGCCGCAGTGGTGCTGTGCAGTGCAGCCGGTCTCGCCAAACTCGGGCGATCATCAGCTCCGCGCATCGCCGGCTGCGCCCTCGTCAGCGGCAAGATCGTGACCGCCGACACCAACCTCAACGACGAGGACGTGTCACGCCGCGCCGGCGAACAGGCCTGGGACATCACCGGATACGGGCCGGAAGACATCGACCTGGTAGAGATGCACGACTGCTTCACGATCGCCGAGATCGTCCGCCTGGAAGGCCTCGGCGTCGTCCCCGTCGGCGAGGGCGGTAGGTGGACCGAGAACGGTAACACCTCGATCGGCGGCAAACTCCCCGTCAACGCCAGCGGTGGCCTCCTCAGTCGTGGACACCCGGTGGGTGCCACCGGGGTCGCACAAATCTGCGAGCTCACCTGGCAACTCACCGACCGTGCCGGGCAACGGCAGGTCGACGAAGCGAATATCGGGCTCGCCTATTGCAAGGGAGGCACTGTCAGCGGCACCGACGGTGGCTCTGTCACAGTCCTGCTGGTGACGCGATGACCACCTCGGCGTTCACTACGATCGATCTCGCCGACACCACCCCTCCCGCCGACGCACCCGCCTCCTCGGTCGTGGTGCTCGTCTACCGTGGCGCCGAGGGTGACCCCACGCTCGACACCGCGGACCTCGAGCGGGCGGTGGTAGATCCACTGATGACTGCATTTTCCGCCGTTCAGCATCACTGGACAGCCATCACCGAGGCACGCCATCGCGGCCGGGTGGTCGTCCTCGCCCCGGCGTCGGCGGCATTGGGAGACCCGCTCAGACCGTTGGACTGCGCGGTTACCGGTGCACTGATCAGCTTCGTCCGGTCTGTTGCCATCGAGGTGCAGCGGCACGGCGGTGCCGCGAACGCAGTCTTCTACGACACCGATCCCAACGAACCGGCCGTCACCGAACTGATCGCGACACTCACCGCCGAGCACGCGGCTGCGGTGACCGGTCAGGAAATCTACGCCGCCAACGGCACCGACCTCGGAAGGCTGCACCCATGAACTCAGACGGCCAAAGACTCGCACCACGACCTCGGGTCGCCTTCATCACCGGCGCTGCAGGCGGTATCGGGCGAGGCATCGCCGAACACTTGGCCGAACTCGGATACAGTCTCGGCCTTTCCGACATCTCCGAAACCGGACTGCGGGCAGCCGCGAACGACATCACCGAGACCAGCGGTGGCACTGTTTCTGCCCGCGCCGCGGACCTAGCCGACCGAGAATCCGTGCAGGCCGCGGTCGACGCCACCGTCTCCCGACTCGGCGAGCTCGATGTTCTGGTGAACTGCGCGGGAATCCTCAACGACGCCCGAATCGAGAAGATGGATCCCGCAGTCTTCCGGCAGGTTCTCGATGTCAATCTGATCGGGATGCTGACCACCACTGCCGCCGCATTACCGGCGCTGCGCCACTCGGGAAGTGGCCGGATCATCTCGCTGACCTCGCGCGCATGGCTGGGCAACTTCGGCTCCACCAACTACGCCGCCTCCAAGGGCGGGATCGCCGGCGTGAGTAGAAGCCTGTCGCTGGGTCTTGCAACCGACGGCATCACCGTCAACTGCATCGCGCCCGGGTTCATCGAAACACCGATGTCGAATTCAATGCCCACCGAGATCATCGAGCGAGTGCGCCAATCCATCCCGGTCGGCCGAGTGGGACAGCCCCTCGATGTCGCACGCACCGTTGCGTTCCTCGCCGACGCCGGATCCGGTTACATCACTGGACAGAGCATTCCGGTATGCGGAGGACGAAGCATCAGCGGCTCAATGAGGAAGGCCCCCGCCTCGGCATAGCGATTTTCCTGGGTGTGGCGCACCTAGGCAGACCGCGGCCTGTTCGCCCACCCCGATCACGCCGACGATGGAATCCGTACCCCGAGGAACCACACCTCGAAACACCACCGTCAAGGAGACACACCCCATGAGCCAGGTCCTGACCGGAACCCCCCTCACCGGCCGCATCGCCGTCGTCACCGGCGCCTCCAGCGGAATCGGCGAAGCCACCGCCGAACGACTCGCCCAACTCGGCGCCAAGGTCGCCCTCCTCGCCCGCCGCACCGACCGCATCACCACCAC
>NZ_JBFUGT010000056.1:0-36555 GCF_056402775.1 Rhodococcus sp. P3_B8 | reverse complement strand
GCGGACCATCTTTCCACCGGACTCTGGACGGCGGACATATATGTGAGTACGGTCGTGTTCAGATAGCGAATCCGTGGTGGGGAGAGGGAACACAAATGTCGACGTCACTCGAAGTACCGGACCGTCTCGATCAGGTCATGGACGGCGCCGGACTACTGGCAGGCGCCGCGAACATCATCATGCAGCTCGCCCATCCCGGGGTCGGATACGGCGTATACGAGAGCAAGGTCGAGAGCGGCCAGCTGTTCAGGCATCCGATCAAACGGACCCGCACCACGCTGACCTACCTCGTGGTGGCGGCCCGCGGCACCGACGAGGAGAAGGCGGCCTTCCGCAAGGGCGTCAACCGCGCCCACGCCAAGGTGCGCTCCACCCCCGACAGCCCCGTGCAATACAACGCATTCGATCCCGAACTGCAGCTGTGGGTGGCCGCCTGCATCTACCGCGGATTCGAGGACGTCAACCGCGCCCTGCACGGCGACCTCTCCCCCGCCGCCGCCGAGTTCTTCTACAAGGAAGGCGCCACGTTCGGCACCACCCTCCAGGTACCCCCGGAGATGTGGCCCGAAGACCGCATCGCGTTCGACGAGTACTGGAACAAAGCCCTCGACAAAGTGTCGATCGACGACACCATCCGCGAACACGTCCTCTCCATCGCACGCCTCGAATTCCTGCCCGCCATCGTCTCCCGCCTGTTCGGCCGGCTCAACATGTTCTTCACCAACGGCTTCCTGCCCCAGCAGTTCCGCGACGAAATGCACCTGACATGGACCGACAAGGATCAGCAGCGCTTCGACCGGACCCTGCGCACCATCGGCACCGTCAGCAGGCGCATCCCCGTCCCCATCCGGGAGTTCCCCTACAACCTGCTCATGTTCGATCTGCGACGCCGAATGAAGGCCGGCAAACCCCTCGTATGACACACCGCGTGTGCGCCCGGGTAGTCCGGATCACCATCTGATAATGTTTCCGCCGCAGGGTGTTGGGCCTGCCTACGGGCGCCCAATATCGTGCGCGCCGATGTAGTTCAATGGCAGAACATCAGCTTCCCAAGCTGAATACGCGGGTTCGATTCCCGTCATCGGCTCCACGGGGTGTTCACCCATTAGGCCGTGTTGTGTTCACCTATTGAGCCCGCGATCGGACTCGGACCCAGTTTCTGCGGATTCGACCCTTTTGCGTCCGTCTCGAGCGGTTCTCCGGCCAATCTGCGACCCGTTCGGCGCGGTGGGAGCCGTGTTTCTGGCGAACCCGTGCCTGATAGTGGGTCATTTTCGACGGACAGGCGAGGTCGGCTACCGGGATCCGTGGATACCGTTGCCGGGGCGGGGTAGCTATCTGCCTGGACGGGTGGACGACAACTCTGTGTGACACGTGGTGGCTCGATTGATGCGAGGCCGCCGGCGTGGTGTGCGCTCGGGTTCCGGTTCGCCGAGGAACCAGCCCCAACAGTCGAGCGTTCCGCGGCGGGTGGCCGCGTCGTGCAGGATCAGCAGGTTCAACGCAGCGAGGGCGAACCCGGCGAGCAGGGTGTAGCGGCGGATCCCGAAGCCGCGGAAGAACCCACGATGCATTGACATCCGGTTCTGCTTCAGGTCGGCGAACACGCTCTCGATGCCGACCCTGCGGTGATAGGACGCCTCCCAGGCGAGGGTGCCGTGCTGGCACGGCATCCGCATACCCGGGTAGTCCGAGTCGTTCAACGTAATGGTGCGCCCGCACCCGCATTCCGTGCCGGGTGTGCAGGAGGTCGTCGGCACGCTCTGCGGTGCGCGCATCGAGATCGGGTTGTTCGGGCAGCGAACCCGGGCAGGATGGACGGCAGGCCCGCGGTACCGGCGGGACCCGTCGGGGCGCCGGGCCCCGTGCGGGACGAAGGCGTAGGCCTGCCGCGCCTGGTGACGTCGCTCGATCCGCGCACGCGCCTCGTCCTTCATGTCGACGTCGATCGGGTCGATCTCCTCGAGTCCCTCTGGCAGGCTCGCCGAGTACAGGGTGCCGTCGATCCATATCGCGTGTTTGCCGTCGGGTCCCGGGTGCGTCCCGCGTTGGTACGGGTGCAGGTCGTAGATGGTCGTGTAGCCCAGCCGCCAGACCGGGATCGCGAACTTGTCGTCGGTGACGAAGTTGTAGGCGCGGTCGGCGATGAGCTGGCGCGGCTTGCCGATGCGGTCGCCGAGCGCCTCAACAGCGGGCAGGCCGCTGACTCCCTTGTTCGACCCCGCCGGCGAAAGGTTCATCGACCGCGCGACGTGCACCACCGGTAGTTGGCCGGGCGCCGATACAACATCGGTGACCACGTGCAGATCGAACCCGCAGAAGAACATCGTTTCCTCGAACTCCGGACTGCGCCATCCCATCCGGGCGTCAATGTCGGCCGTGTAGATGTAGCGGCCGTCCGCGCCGACCGGGGCATCCGGGAGGTGATGGCCGCGGCGGCGGGCATGCGGATGATTCGGATCCGGTGGCGCGAGCGGATGATCGGGTGGAGGRGGCGAGTCGGGGTCGGCGTCGACGAGCGGTTTGCGGTGCCGCACCCGCGCCCACGTCGAGATGTCGGTCGAATCCAGGGCCACGGTCCTGGTCGGCGGGAAACACCACAACGAGGCATCGAGCAGTGCCTGCGCGAAACGGCGCTCGCCCCACTCCGAATGGCGCGGCGACCGGCACGCCTTCATCAACCGCCGCAGCGCGTCGTTGACGCTCTTGTAGCTGATCTCGACGGGCAGTCCCACCTCCCGGCGTTGCGCGCCGGCGGCAGCCATCTGCGCCCAGCACGGCTTGACCCGTCCAGTGATCGATGCCGGCCCGGACATCGTTGCACTCCTCAAAGGCCACCGCGCGAGTCCGGAACCGTCACATCCTCGCCCCCGCACATCCCCGGCGACTTCCTCACCTCAGTTGTCACGGCGCCCAGAGCACCTCACATCAACGTGGGCGGCACCAGCTAGAAGGCAGGGACGATTCCGCCACCACGACAAGCTATTTCGACGTTATGACACCTCAGGAGCTCAGTCGAACCGGTGGATCCAGGATAAGGGCTATCTATCATTCTTACAGCAATACGTTCCAGCCCCAGCCCATGCCCCGAGGCATGAGCTGGGGCTGGAAGGTGCTTATCCGGATGAGGCCGACGTGTTCCGGCCGCCGGCCGTTCTTGACTACGCCGCAGAGGGGGCTGGCCTGTTTCCAGGACCACAGGCCACCCCCCTCTCCTTGTCCTGTCCACTGCTCCCCTGATCATGAAGATTCAACTCCGATAGAGATAAACAGCACGAGGCGCACCCCGCATCGCCGTCGTCACTTCGGCCGCGACGGGAGGAAGACCGCGGCGATGATGGCCCCGACTGCCGTGACGGCTGCCGCGACGTAGGCACCGGCGGCCAGCCCGTCGAGGAAGGCCGTGTTGGCGGCGTCGATCACCGCGGCGGCGGTGCCCGGGTCACCGGCGGCGCGAATCTGCTCGGAGGCGATGACGGCGCCGCCCACGGAATCCTGCACCACAGACTTCACGTCGTCGGGCAGAACCTGTGCCGTGTCGGAGGCGGCGAATGTCGAGGCGTACAAGGACGCGTAGACACTGCCGATGACGGCTACGCCGAGAGTTCCACCGACTTCTCTCGTGGCGTCGTTCATGCCTGATCCGATACCCGCCTTCTCCCGCGGGACGGCACCCATGATCGCTTCCGTCGCCGGTGCGGAGGTCAGTCCCAGCCCCAGTCCCAGTGGGATCATCTGGCCGGCGATCTCCAGGTAGCTCGTCGCTTCACTGAGCGTGGAGATCCACAGGAACGCCGACGTGAAGAGCACGAGCCCGACCGTGACGATGAGCTTGTTGCCCAGTCGGACAGCAAGAATGGTCCCGAGAACCGAACCGACCGCGATCGACACCGCGACGGGAATGAACTTCAGACCCGTGTCGAGCGGGCCGAAGCCGCGCACCAGCTGGAAGTACTGCGAGATCAAAAAGATGAAGCCGAACAGGGCGAAGTAGGCGAAGGTCACCGACGCGCTCGCCGCGGTGAACCGCAGGTTCGCGAACAACGACACGTCGATCATGGGGTCGTCGTGGCTGCGCTCCCAGCGCACCAAGGCGAGGAACAGGCCGGCGGCGAGGGTGAATCCGACGAGCGTGGCGGTGCTGCCCCATCCGTGCTCCGGCGCTTCGATGATGGTGTAGACCAGAGTGCCTACTGCGAGCACGGACAGAATCAGCCCGCCGAAGTCGATGCGTGGCGTGCCGGGATCACGAGAAGTGGTCACCACGACGACTGCTGCACCGATCGCGACGACAGCGCCGAGGGCGAGAGCGAGAAAGACACTTCCCCACCAGAAGTGTTCGAGCAGCCAGCCTCCAAGGATCGGACCACCCGCCACACCGACTCCCGTGGTAGCTCCCCAGATTCCGATGGCCTTGGCCTTCTCGGCGCGTTCGGTGAACACGTTGGACAGGATCGACAGTGTCGTCGGATAGACGAACGCTGCACCGAGGCCCATGACAGCCTGCCAGGCGATCAGTTGGCCCGAGCTGTCGGCGAACGACGCTCCGACGGCACCACCGGCGAAGATGGACAGCCCGAGGATCAGCGCGCCCTTCCGGCCGTAGCGGTCACTGAGGCTGCCGAATGCCAGGACGAACGTGGCGAACAGCAAGTTGTAGGCGTCGACGATCCATTGAAGTTCGCGATTGTCGGCGCGCAGCTCCAGTGCGAGCGAGGGTAATGCCACGTTGATCGCGGTGGTGGCGAGGCTGATGGCCAAGGTCGCTGCGCACAGCACAACGAGGACTGGTACGCGGGATGTTCGGCGCTGCTGCAGGATCGTAGTCACCACTTTATTATTTCAAGCACAAAGATGAAATTGTCAAGTGTAAGCTGGAGGCATGAAGTCGTACGGGGAGTTCTGCGCGCTGGCGCGAGCGTTGGATGTCATCGGTGACCGATGGACGATGTTGATTGTTCGGGAGCTTCTCATCGGCCCGAGCAGGTACTCGGACCTGACTAGGGCGTTACCCGGCATCGCCACGAACCTGCTGGCACAACGGCTTCGAACGCTCGAGGAAACGGGGGTCGTCGCCTCATCCGAGGAGCCCGCTCCGGTATCGGCGCGCGTCTACTTCCTGACCGAGTGGGGGCTCGGGTTGCAGAGATCCTTGGTGGAACTTGCGCGGTGGGGGGCGCCGCTGATGGCGGCCGGCGCGGGCGACGACCACAATAGAGGGCGATGGTTGGTGTTCGCGATCATGGCGCTGTACCCGGAGGCGGCCGCGCTCCCGACCCAGGCACGCTTCCCGACCCTCACCGCACGTATCGACGCGGACGGCGACAGCCTCCTGCTCGTCTCCGGTCCGACCGGGGTACGCGCCTCGGTGACGAACAGCGACGAGTCAGCAGAGGTCACCATCGCGGGGACGTCCGAGCAGGTTTTCGCCCTGCTCTCCGGCGGTTGTGCCGATACACCGGCCAGGATCACCGGCAGCGCGGATGCGCTCCGTCGCCTATCCGAGTTGACGTCCACGGCGCTTACCGCAGGCCACGACCCGGCCGACCTCCCAGCTTGATCTCCTTCTGCCCACCCCGTGCGGTCGCACTCGGCCCGAGCATCATCGGACGAGCGCCGCAACAACCTCCGGCTTCTCCAGGGTGAGGAAATGCCCAGCCCCGGGTACCTGCGTGAACGAAGCATCCGGTAGCAACCGCCTGTTGTTTTCACGGTCTGACATGCGCGACCAGTCATCCTCCCCGTAAACGAGATGCACGGGGACGGACAGTTGTGTGTAGAGCCGCCTGGCGGCGATGAGGCTCGGCAGATTGGCGTACACGGCGCGCGCGACCACAGGGTAGCCGGGGCGGCGACCGACCTCGAGAAGTTCATCGAGATACTCGTCCGTCAGACAGGACTTCTCGACGAGCCCTCCGCGCAGGATCGTCCGCAGGATGGGCCGGGGTTCGATCCTCGCGATCGCCGGGCCCACACCGGGCGCAATGACGCTCGACACGATGACCCGAGCGAGAGCACTGGATCTTGCGATTCCCCCCGCATAGTCGTACGCGTTGACCGCGATAACCCGCCGAACGCGGTCCGGTACCGATACCGCCACAGTGAGGGCGAGCACCGCGCCCATGGATTCCCCGATCAATGTCACGTTCTGCAGGTCGAGCTGCTCGATCAGTCTGATCACCGCACTGCGCAGCGCAGGTTCCTCGTACGAGGCTCCCGGCTCGATGTCCGAATGCCCCATTCCGGGCAGGTCGAGCGCGAAGACGGAATGGTCGGTCAGGAGCAGGGGTATCAAACCCTGAAAGTGCTCGGCCTGGGTTCTCACCGTGTGCAGCAACACAACTGGTGACCCTGTTCCGCCGTGCAGAAAGCGCAAGCGACCCGAACCGGGGCCTGCCCCGGAGATCGCCTCCAGATAGCGGCTGTCGACGCCTGTGATGGTCATGCCGGGTGTCGACCCTCGATGCTTCATTTCAGTTCCTCTCGTGACGGCAGGTCAGCCCATCATCGCGCTGGATGACGTCGCGGTGCGGGTCCGAGGCCGGGCTGCCACCGGCTCACCCGTCCCAGATGGGGTAACAACCGTCAGGTGTACTGGGTGTGACCGGCGAGCTCGGCCAGACAACTCCGAGTTGTCCGTTGTCGGACACGCGCATCCGCCTCTGTCGAGCGTGGCCCGGTGCCCGAATCGGCACGCGGAGCGTCGCGTCGGCGTTTGCCGATTCGGTCTCAGGGCAGGGGGTGCCGCGGGTCTCGAACTTTACGCTGGCTGGGGGCCGGTGCTGATCTGTTGGGTCAATTTGAGCAGTTCCTCGACGTGGTAGATCTCGGTGATCTTGCCGTCGACAACGCGGACGATGTCGGTGCCGTTGATAGCGACCGGGTTGCCGCTGGCGGCGAACCCGAAGGCTTCGCCGGTGTGGGTCCCGGTCATCTGCCAGTGAATGACCACCCAACCGCCGGAAAGCTCCTGCTGGAACAGGATCCGGTGCCGCGTGTCGGTGAACCCGTCGCGCACCGCGGCGACCAGCGCTCGCATGCCGTCGATCGCCGAGGCGGCGCCGGCAACTGCGTTGTGATCGATCAGATCCGGGGCGAACACCTCGTCCACCCCGGCGACGTTACCGGTGTCGTAGAGCTCCAAGTTGCGCGCGGCGACCCGCAACGCGGTGGACGTGGCCGAGCGCACCATCTCGCTTGCCGGGTTGGCCGTACCGATCTTGGTCATGAGGTCCTCCAGTTTTGTGGTGCGGGGCTGATGGCAGCTATAGTTCCTCAATGGAACCGGTTCCCTCAAATGAACTAAAGGGGATAGCATGTGTGATCCGGAGCACACCCTGCCCGAATGTCCAGTCGCCCGGTTCCTGACCGTGCTGGACGGGGCCCTGGGCGACGCTGATCGTGCGTGACTTGCTGACCGGCCCGAAACGCTTCACCGAGTTGCGCACCGGGCTACCGGGGATCAGCCCGAAGACCCTCTCCTCGCGGCTACAGCGATTCGTACAGACAGGGCTGGTGACCCGCACCGCCTACGCGGAGATCCCACCCCGCGTGGTGTACGAACTCACCCCCGCAGGCGCACGACTCGAGGTCGTGCTGGCCACCATGGCCGCCTGGGCCGAGCAAGACCTTCCCCTTCCCCACATCGACTGAACCCGACCCACGGATCGGTGGTCGAAGCGCTACCGCACCGGCACCGGCCTGGCCCGGCACAAGATCGGGTCGTTTGTGTCGGCT
Source organism: Rhodococcus sp. P3_B8 (assembly GCF_056402775.1). NCBI lineage: Bacteria > Bacillati > Actinomycetota > Actinomycetes > Mycobacteriales > Nocardiaceae > Rhodococcus > Rhodococcus sp. P3_B8. Next base: position 28,818 of record NZ_JBFUGT010000056.1, on the reverse strand, counting down.
TTCACGCTGCGCTCGCCGACACGAGTACGAAGTCGTAGCGGGCGTCGGTGTACGGACGGTTCAGGCCATTCTCGGCGAGCCGGGCGGGGTCGTCGACGGTGTGCAGTGCGATCACCAGACCCTCTCGCACGCCGTTGGCGACATCGTCGTCGAGGTACTCCCCTCCCTGGAAGTACAGCTGGCTGGTCATTTCCTCGTGGTCGGGGTGACGCAGCTTGACGTGGAGGTGTGCCGGGCGGAAGAAGTGCCGGCCGAGTGCTCGCAGAACCGTTCCGGTGGGTCCGTCCTTGGGGATTTCGTAGGGAGGGGGGAGGATGGTGAGCACGCGGAAGGTGCCGTCGTCCTCGGTGGTGAAGCGCCCGCGCAGATTGAAATCCGTTGTGTTCGGGTGGATGTTGGAGTAGAGCCCGTCGACGTCGGCGTGCCAGAGGTCGACCTCGACCCCGGCGAGCGGTTGGCCGTCGGCGCCGAGCACAATGCCGTGGAAGAGCAGGGGCTCGCCCTTTTCGTCCTCCCGCTGCGGCATCACGTGCAACGGCCCGGTCAGCATCGGCGCCCCGGGAAGGTAGAACGGGCCCTCGATGGCCTCGGGGCTTCCCGCGCGGTCGATGTTGCCGACATCGGTTGCCTCGGCCTCGAAGAAGACGTCGAAGAGCAGAGTTTCCTCCCCGGTTTTGATGGAATCGATGATCAGGTCGGTCGCCACCCGGTATTCGGAGTGGGTGATCTGTTGTTTGCGGATGAACTCGAGCAGTAGTTGCTCGAGGTCTTCGATAATGGTGCGGATGCGGGACGCGGTGGCGTCATCGCGGTCGGGCATGGTGGTTCCTTTCGGCGGTGGATGCGCGGCGTGTGCGCGGGCTGGGAGTTGGATGCCGTCAGCGGGTGGCGCTGAGGTCGGAGACGGGTTGTCGGCCGAATTGCGTTCTGAGGTATTCGGCGACCGCGGAACGGATCTCGGTGGCGCGGGGTATCGCGCCGGAGGTCCAGTACACGCCGTGCACGAGCCCGTCGAAGCGGATGATGTCAGCCGGGACACCGGCGTTGGCGAGTTGCTCGCCGTAGGCCTCGGCCTCGTCGCGGGCGACCTCGTATTCCATGGTCAGGATGAGGGCCGGGGGCAATCCGGCGAGTGAGGGTGTCTTCGACGGTGTGGCGTGGGGATCGTCGGCGTCCTCGGCGGTTCGCAGGTAGTGGTTCCAGAACCAGTCGAGTCCGGCGGCGGTGATGATGTAGCCCTCACCGAATTCGGTGCGTGACGCGGTGTCGGCGCGTGGGTCGATGACAGGATAGGTGAGCACCTGACAGGTCAGGGCGGGTCCGCTCTCGTCTCGGGCGCGTAACGCGGCGACTGCTGCCAGGTTGCCGCCGGCGCTGTCGCCGTGCACGGCAATGCGGGTGGGGTCGCCGCCGAAGCCGGTGGCGTTCTCCGCGATCCAGCACAGTGCCGCGTAGGTGTCGTCGGTGGCGGCCGGGAACTTGTGCTCGGGTGCGAGCCGATAGGTCACGGCGGCGACGATGGCGCCGGCGTCGTTGGCGAGCGACCGGCACAGCTCCTCGGTCACGGTGAGGTCGCCTGTGACGAAACCGCCGCCGTGGTAGTAGGCCACGACCGGCAGCGGTCCGGGGGCATCGGGAATGTACAGCCGAATGCTCTGGTCCCCGGCGGGACCGGGGTAGGTCGTGTCGATCACCTGTGCCACGGGCTCCGGCGGGGACTGCAGGTCGACGAAGGATGCGACTGTGGCACGGGCCTCGGCGACACTCATGTGTTCGAAGGACTGGACGCCCTGTGCGTTCAACCCATCGAGCAGGTTCTGTACTGCGGCATCGATCGGCATCTGTTTTCTCCTGTAGGTGTGTGAGTGCGGGCCGGGCGGCACGCATGTGGCGCCGCCCGGCCCGGCGCCCAGTGGTTTCGGGCGTGTGGTCAGCTGATGTGCGCGGAGGCCCGTTCGCGTGCGGCCGAGCCCTCTGCTGAGAGGGTGAAGCCTTCGTAGTTGTTCGCGACGACGTCGGCGCAGATTCCGCGGTAGACCGCCGCCCCGCCGAGGTAGACCATGCACACCCTGGGTTTGCCGGGGATGTTGGCGCCCATCCACCAGGAGTCGGTCTCGGGAAGCAGGGTGTGCTGGGCGATTTCGTTCGTCTGCGCCACCCAGCCGTTTTCCGCCTGGGGCGTCGGTTCGATCGTGTCGAGACCGCCCTGCTGCAGGTGCTCGATGGCGTCGGCGAGGAAGTCGACGTGGTCCTCGATGGCGAGGGGCATGTTGTAGAGCACCGAGGGGCTCTGCGGGCCGGTGACGAGGAACAGGTTCGGGAACCCGTGGACGGACAGCCCGAGGAAGGTGTGGGGTCCGTCGGCCCACTTGTCAGCCAACGTCCGTCCGCCGCGTCCGACGATGCCCATTTCGAGTAGGGGTCCGGTCATGGCGTCGAAGCCGGTGGCCAGGACGATGACGTCGGCGTCGTATTCGGCGTCGGTAGTGCGCACCCCGGTCTCGGTGATCGTGGTGATCGGCGCACCCGAGACATCGACCAGTGTGACGTTGTTGCGGTTAAAGGTCTCGTAGTACTTTGTCTCGTACGGTGGGCGTTTGGTGCCGTACGGGTAGTCGGTGGGCGTCAGCTTCTCGGCGATGACGGGATCGCTGACGCGCTGGCGAATCCGCTCGCGCACGTACTCGGCGATGGTGTCGTTCGCGGCCTTGTCGACGAGAATGTCCTCGAACGAACCCAGGAAGAACCGGAAGCCACCCTCGTCCCAGCACTCGTCGAACACGCGTCGCCGCTCCTCGGGTGTCACCGCCAGCGCAGACGGCAGCACCTTGTCGTAGGGAATACCCACACGGGTGTTGCGGGAGGCCTCGCGCACGCTCGGATAGTTCGCCTTGATCGCGGCGACTCGATTCGGATCGGAAGGTTCGTTCTGCAATGGGGTGGCGTAGTTCGGGGTGCGCTGGAAGACGGTCAGATGACTTGCTTGCTTGGCGATTTCGGTGATGGCCTGGACACCGCTCGAGCCGGTGCCGATGATCGCTACGTTCTTGCCGGTGAAATCTACGCCCTCGTGTGGCCACTTACCGGTGAGATAGACCTCGCCGGCAAAGGTGTCGATACCGTCGAACTCCGGCTTCTTGGGAACCGACAGATTCCCGGCAGCGGAGATCAAATATCGGGCGGTCACCGAGGCACCGTCCTGGGTGCCCACCTGCCAGTGGGCGTCTTCCTCATCCCAAACCGCCGAGGTGACCCGGGTTCCGAAGACGATATCCTCGCGCAGCTGAAAACGGTCGGCGACGTGGCTGAGGTAGGCCAGAATTTCCGGCTGGCTGGCGTACTTTTCCGACCACTCCCAGTCCTGTTGCAGGTCAGGCGAGAACGAGTACGAGTAATGCAGGCTCTCGATGTCGCAGCGGGCGCCGGGGTACCGGTTCCAGTACCAGGTCCCGCCGACCCCGTCACCGGCTTCGAACACCCGGACTCGCAATCCCATCTGATCCCGAAGCTTGTGCAGGGCGTAAAGGCCGGCGAAGCCAGCCCCGACCACAATCGCGTCGAAATCCGTCGGAGCGGCGGGTCGTTCGTCAGGGGAGGTGTCAGTCATGATGATCTTTCTCGAGAAGGTCCACGTGCAGGGCGTGAGAGGGGGCATTTCCGCCTGTGCGGCGTCGGTGCTGGTGGAATCCAGCATGGCGCCGCCGGCACCCTTTCCGAGTGGGGGAAATCACCCCAAGGCATACCTGTGTTGACAGTCACAGCTCTGCCGGTATGGGGTGGGCAGGTGCGAGTTACCGATGACCCATCCGCCGAAGCCCCCGATTCCCCGGGCCCCCGCGCCGCCCTCACCAGTTTCGTCGGACGGCGGCGGGAGCTCACCGACGTCAAACGCCGGCTGACGGAAACACGCCTGGTCACCCTGACCGGACCCGGTGGAGTAGGAAAGACCCGCGTCGCGCTCGAGGTCGCCGAGCGCTCACGCCGCGGGCTCCGGGATGGGGTTTGGATCGTGGAGCTGGCCAGTCTCGGGGACGCCTCGAGGCTGGCCCAAGTCATCGTCTCCGCGCTCGTTCTACCCGACCAATCGAACCGCGATCCGGTGGACAAACTTGTCAGTTATCTACGCGACCGACAGGTGCTGATCGTCCTCGACAACTGCGAGCACCTCCTCGAGGCCTGCGCGAGGGTGGTCGAAACGCTCCTGAGCTCCTCTCCTGGTCTTCGCATCCTGGCCACCAGTCGCGAGCCCCTCGGGATCCACGGGGAAGGCATCTGTGTCATACCCCCGCTGACCACCCCGTCTACGCGGCAATCACACACCGTCCAGGCAGTTGTGCACTACGAGGCGGTCAGCCTCCTCGTCGACCGCGCCCGCCTCGTCCTTCCCGACTTCGAGGTCGCCGCCGAGAACGTCGGGGCGGTGGTGCAGCTGTGCAAACGTCTCGACGGGATCCCACTGGCCATCGAACTCGCGGCGACCCGGTTGAGATCGCTGTCGGTCACCCAGATCGTCGAGCGTCTCGACAAGCGGTTCAGCTTGCTGACCGGTGGCGACCGTGTCGCCATGCCCCGGCAACAAACCCTGCGTGCCCTGATCGACTGGAGCTTTGATCTCTGCACCGAACATGAGCAACTGCTGTGGGCCAGGCTGTCGATTTTTCCCGGCAGTTTCGATCTCGACGCCGTGGAACAAATATGTGCATTTGCGCCCCTGATTGCCGAATCGATCATCGATCTCCTCGATCGACTGGTGGCGAAATCCATCGTCCTCACCGAACGGACCGGTGAGCGGGTGCGATACCGGCAACTGATGACCATCCGGGAATACGGCGCGGAAGTACTCGCATCCTCCGGCGAGACCCAAACAGTCAAACGGCGCCACCGGGACCACTACCTCCGCAAGGCCGCCGAGATGGTCGAACGCTGGTGTGGTCCCGGCCAAGCTGACTCCGTTGCGGAAATGAACGACGACCACGCAAATCTGCTCTCCGCCCTCGAGTGGTCCGCCAATACCGACGGCGAGGTGGGGACAGCGGCCGAGCTGGCCTCCCTGCTCCGGTACCATTGGGTCGTCGGCGTCGATCTCAGCGAGGGGCGCCGCTGGCTGGACCAACTCATCGATGCGAAGGAATTGTCGAAAAGTCAAYGTGGGCAAGCGCTGTGGGTGAGTGCCTGGATTGCCCTCATGCAGGGCGACCGTGACGACGCCGCCCTGAAACTGATCGAGTGTGACACCATCGCCACAGCCCTCAGTGACCTCAAACTCTTGGCACACGCTACTCAATGGCGGGGACTGCACGACTTCACTACCGGGGACATTGCCGCCGCCATCACGCGCTATGAGACATCCATCGTCATCCACACCGACTTCGACGACACGGCTTCGGTACTGACCGCGCTGTTCCAGCTCGCCATCGCCCAGGTCTACAATTCGCAGCTCGATCAAGCGCTGCAGACCTGCCAACAGGCGATCGAGATGAGCGAGCGCCTCGGAGAACAATGGAATCGCTCCTACGCCCTGTGGATAAGAGGTCTGTGTCACTGGCACCGCGGTGAGCCAGAAGCGGCGAAACACGCCGCTCTCCAAGCGCTTCGGCTCGGAGGGGATTTCAAGGACAGCATCTGCACCGCGCTGACAATCGAACTACTGTCCTGGATCGCCACCTCGGCGGCGGATTTTCATACCGCCGCCGCCCTCTCGGGTGCCGCGGCCGCAGTCTGGGCGGGGCTGGGTACCGACGTCGAGGCGTTCGGCCCGCACCTTCAGCAGGATTCGATCTACTCGGCGCAGACCGCGGTAGAGGCCCTCGGAGAAAAGGAAGTCGCGGCCGTGGCCCGGCGGAACGCGACGATGACACTCGATGCGGCCGTCGCGCTAGCCCTCGGCAGGGACGGTCGGTCCGAAAGCCCCAGTGCACCCGCAAGATCACTCCTGACGAAGCGAGAAAGTGAGATCGCGAACCTAGTGGCAGAAGGATTGAGCAACCGTGCCATTGCCGAATCCCTGGTGCTGTCTCCACGCACCATCGACGGCCACGTCGAACGCATCCTCACCAAACTCGACTTCACATCACGCACACAAATCGCCTCATGGGTCGCATCCCAGAAGAGATGACGCTCATCTGATGCGCCCCGAACAGCTGGAATGGCGGTACGCGCGTTGGCAAATCTGCAACGCCACTGGATGTGGCTGGGCCGATCAACCTGTCACAGCACAATGAATCGCACCTCACCGTCCCGGAAAGAACATGCGAGCGCGGACCCCGAAGAGGGTGTGGTGTGTCCAGAAATGGAACACGCAGCACCCTCGGTCAGCTGCGATGCTCGTGCCTACGGACGAGTGTGACGTCCATTACATGAGAGGAGATCAGGTGAAGACTCAGGCAGCGATCTTGTGGGAGCGCGGGGGCGAGTGGACCGTCGAGGAGATCGATCTGGACCCGCCCAAGCGCGGTGAGGTGCTCGTCGAGATGGGCGGCAGCGGCCTGTGCCACTCGGACGAGCATGTGCTGACCGGCGACTTGCCCTGGCCGCTGCCGATGATCGGTGGACACGAAGGTGCCGGCACGGTCGTCGACGTCGGCCCCGGAGTCGAGGGGCTGGCGCCGGGCGATCGGGTCATCTTCGGCTTCATCCCCGCGTGCGGGCGCTGCGCCGCGTGTTCGGCCGGCATGCAGAACCTCTGTGAACTGGGCCAGTACCTCGGTGACGGAACCCAGATTTCCGACCACACGGCCCGGCACCACGCCCGTGGCCAGGACCTGGGGCTGATTTGTCTTCTGGGGACATTCGCCCAGCACACCGTGGTGAACGAGGCCAGCTGCATCAAGATCGACGACGACATTGCCCTGGACAAGGCGTGCCTGCTCGGCTGCAGCGTGGTGACCGGTTGGGGATCGGCGGTGTTCGCGGGCGGTGTCCAGCCGGGTGACACCTCCGTGGTCGTCGGGGTCGGCGGCATCGGAATCAACGCGGTCCAGGGCGCGGCATTGAGCGGATCACAATATGTGGTGGCGGTAGATCCCGTGGAGTTCAAGCGGACCAAGGCCCTCGAGTTCGGTGCCACCCATGCAGTGGCCACCAGTGAGGAGGCGCAGGCCCTCGTCACGGATCTCACCTACGGTCGCGGGGCGAACGTGGTGGTCAACACCACGGGCGTCGGTGACGGCGAGCAGATCGGGGCCAGCCTCGCGATGACGGCGAAACGGGGCACCGTGGTGGTGACCAACCTGCACCGTGCGACGGAAACGACCGTGTCGATGAGTGCGCTGGACCTGGTGCTGATGGAAAAGCGTGTCGTCGGGTCGCTATTCGGTACCGCGAACCCGCGTTTGCACATCCCCAAGCTGCTCGGCCTGTACCGCAGCGGCCAGCTCAAGCTCGACGAACTGGCCACCCGCTCCTACAAACTCGACGAAATCAACACCGGTTACCAAGACATGCGCGAGGGCCGCAATCTACGCGGCGTCATCACCTTCTGACTTATTTGTCGACGATTCCCGAGGACTGTTACTCATGGACATGCACTACGACTCTCTCTTCATCGGCGGCGACTGGGTTCCGCCCACCTCGAGTCAGCGGATCACCGCCATCTCGGCCAGTACCGAGGAGGTGATCGGCTCGGTACCCGAGGCCCAGGAGGCCGATGTCGACGCCGCCGTCGCCGCCGCTCGGCGCGCATTCGACGATCCGACCGGGTGGGCGCACTGGTCCCCGGCCGACCGTGCGACCGCGATGGAACGCCTCGCCGACGCGCTCGAGCGGCGCGCCGAAGACATGGTGCAGCGGATCAGTGCCCAGAATGGGATGCCCGTCGCCGTGGCCCGCCAGCTCGAAGGCACATTCCCCGTGATCCTGCTCCGCTACTACGCCGGGCTGGCCCGCGACACGGCCTTCGAGGAGACCCGCCCCGGTCTGTTGGGCGGCAACACACTCGTGCGACGAGAACCGATCGGCGTGGTCGGGGCAATCGCGCCGTGGAACTTCCCGCAAACCCTCGCGGCGTTCAAATACGCCCCCGCACTCGCTGCCGGCTGCACGCTGGTGATCAAGCCGTCACCGGAAACCGTCCTCGACAGTTACATTTTCGCCGACGCCGTTGCCGACGCCGGGATTCCGGCCGGAGTGGTCAATATCGTCCCCGGGGGACGCGAGGTCGGCGCCTACTTGGTCGCACACCCGGACGTCGACAAGATCAGCTTCACCGGGTCGACCGCCGCCGGTCGGGCGATCGGTGAAGTCTGTGGCAGGCTGCTGCGTCCGGTGACCCTCGAGCTGGGCGGCAAGTCCGCCGCGATCATTCTCGACGACGCCAGTCTGGACTTGCAGGAGGTGGCCGAAACACTCTTCACCGCAACACTTCTCAATAACGGGCAGACCTGTTTCCTCGGAACCAGGGTCCTCGCCCCCCGCGCCCGCTATACCGAATTCGTGGACCTGTTCACCGATCTCGCCGGCGCCCTGAAGGTCGGTGATGCGCTCAACGACACCACCCAGATCGGTCCCATGGCCACTGCCGCCCAACGTGAGCGTGTCGAGCGGTATATCGCCAAGGGCCGCGGTGACGGTGCCCGTATCACGACGGGCGGCGGGCGGCCCGCCGACCAGGACAGGGGCTGGTTCGTCGAACCCACCATCTTTGCCGACGTCGACAACAAGCACACCATCGCCCAAGAAGAAATCTTTGGCCCGGTGCTGTCGGTGATCGCCTACGGTGACGACGACGAGGCCATCCGCATCGCGAATGACTCGGACTACGGCCTCGGCGGAACCGTGTGGACCAGCGATCCCGAGCGTGGACTCGCGATCGCCACACGGGTCCAGACCGGCACCATCGGTATCAACAGCTACCTCCCGGAACCCACCGCCCCGTTCGGTGGAGTCAAAGCCAGTGGCCTCGGCCGCGAACTCGGTCCCGAGGCACTGACCAACTACCAGGAACTGAAATCCGTGTACTTGGGATGACGCAGTACCGTCCCGGCGGATCAGGATCGGACGGGTGCGCGACCGGTCGTCTCGATCCGCCGGGGCGTAGGGGAAACAGGGAGTCAAACGTAGACTCGGAAGTGCGTGACAAGGTGTGGAAGGACGTCGCGACTAACCATGACAGAACTCGACACTTCGTCACGACCACTCATCGCCCAGTCCTGGCAACGAGTGGCGATGAGCGGACTGTATCCGGGAGCGTCCGTCGACGATGCCGTGATCGAGGAAGTCGACCGGCGCAGCCGGCTGATGGTCGCCGCCACACCAGTGCTCGACGAAATGGCCGGTGAACTGGACGGAACCGGCTTCGCCGTCATGCTCGCGGACCGCAACGCACGCCTGATCGATCTCCGCTACGGCGAACGACGGTTGCAACCGAGACTCGAACAGGCCGGGGCGGTGGAGGGCCGCCGGTTCCTCGAGGAGACCACAGGTACGAATTCGATCGCCACCGCATTCGAATTGCGGCGGGGCCTGGCGGTTCGCGGCGAGGAGCACTACATCGAGGCCCTCAAGAGATTCAGCTGTTACGGCCAGCCCGTGCTCAATCCGGTGACTCGCCGGATCGAGGGTGTCCTCGACATCACCTGTCTGAGCGAAGACGACAGCCCACTGCTCGCGCCTTTCGTGACTCGTTCGGCGCGTCAGATCGGCGAGCGGCTGCTCGAAGAATCCCGCCAGGCCGAACAGAGAGTCTTCCGCAGCTTCCAGGATGCGACCGCACGTGCCCGCACCCGCCCGGTCATCGCCATCGGCGACGACATCTTTCTCGCGAACACCGCCGCGGTTCAGTTCCTCGAAGCGGCCGATCACGCCCACCTGCGTGCATTGGCGATTGACTCACCGATCGACCGGCAGGTGACCCGTGACGTCCACTTGTCGACGGGGCGGGTGTCGGCATCGGTACTCCGGATACCGGGAAGCGGAGCTGCCCTCTTCACCTTCGGCGGGGAACCCCTCAACCGTTCGATCATGCTGTCGCCGGGCCCGGGCGCGCCGATCGGATCGGTCCTCGTCACCGGTGAGCCGGGCTCCGGCCGCACGACAGCCGCCCGCGCGGTGGCGGACGAGCAGGCCATCTGGTTCGACGCTGCACAGGTCTCGGAGCTGGGTGAGCGAGAATGGGCCGAGCAGCTCCGCCGTCAGCTCGACGGAGCCCGATGCGTCGTCGTCGAAGCCATCGATCTTCTTCCGTCGTCCCTCGCCAGGCGGATGGCCGAACATCTACGGTCGACGCGAACTAGGGTCGTGGTCACCAGCGCGCCGGTCGACGAGCTGTTCCCGGAGCACGCCGCACTCGTCGCACACTGCTCGGAGAGAGTCGAGCTCGCGCCCCTGCGTCATCGCCGCGCCGACATTCCCGCACTGGTGAAGAAGATGCTCGACGACCTCGGGACTGCGACGCATGTACGTTTCACACCGGCAGCACTCGAAGCCCTTGCGGGACAACAATGGGCGGGGAACTTACGCGAACTGCAGACTGCCGTGAAAACGATAAGCAACTCGCGTAGCGCGGGAGATATCACCGTCGGCGACCTGCCGGAGCAATACCGTGGCCGATTGACCCGGCCCCTGACGGCGCTCGAGCAGGCCGAACGCGATGCAGTCGTGAAGGCGCTCAGAGACTTCGGCGGAAACAAGAAAGCTGCCGCCCAACAGTTGGGAATCAGTCGCACCACCCTGTACCGAGTCATCCGCTCATACGGAATCGTCACCGCGACCACTCGATAGGCGGCAACATTCGTACCCGAGGAGATCACAGTGCCCACCCTTGCAGTTTCCGGCAGCACCCTATCCGCACCGGGTACGGCGCGGGTTCGGACACGTAGGAGTACGCGCGGTCGGCACCAGGCTCACCGGCCTCGTAGTCGTTCAGCAAGCCGGCCCACCACGGTTCCGGCTGCAACGGTCGAGACGATGACGACCACGTCGAACCATCTGCTGTCGCGCCATCTCCGGGCCCTGTCCTCGACCCCAAGCGCCCCTCATCTCGCAAGATTCACGGTAACCCACGCACTCTTGGTCCCCTAGAGCGAACCGCGGGCGGCCCGCTGGCCGACGATCCGTCCACGAGCCCGGCCAAGCTCGTTCCTTGCGATTCGCGGAGGCTGAGCCTTGGTGTTGGCCCGGTAGACGTCGGGCCGCACAGCACCTCGTGCGCGCACACCGCTGTGCGCAGAGGGTGTTCGGGCTCGATGCCCGAATACCCTCCATGCTCTCCGGTCGCGCAGCGGAACTCCGTCCTTCCGGGGGCGCATTCTCAGCTAGGCGATGTCGATGTCCTCGGGCCGCAGCTCGCCGCTGATCACCTTCTCCACGTTGGTCAGGGTGTGCCCGTTCTCGGTGTGCATCGCCAGGTACTTGCTCACGTACTGCGGCCGCGACCGCCATGCGTCCTTCGCCATCCGTGACTCCATCGCCGCGACGGTGAGCGCGAACATGAGCATCCAGGCGCGGGACTCGCTGGCCGCCGTCGCGGCGGCGCGATCTTCTTCTTCGCCTCGTACGTCGCCCATGTCTTCGCATCCATCAGCTCCGGCAGCAGATCGGACGAGTGGAACTCCGACAACTGGTGCGGTGCGAGCGCACGCATCATCGCCGTCCACGTGGCCGCGTTCTTCGGGGGCTTGGTCGCCGACAGCATCCGCGGATGAACTCGCATCGCACGTCGGTAGCGGACTCCACCAACTTGTTCAGCTCCCGTACCCGGCGACGCTGCACCCGCTTGGTATCCTCAGCCTCCAAGAGTGCGGCCTCGCGCGCTTCCTCGTCCTCCGGCAACGGGTTGGCCGGGTTGAACCCGGCGAATTGGATCGCCCCGGTTGAACTGGTAGCGGCCGCCGTTGACCGGGACCAGGCCGGCCTCCTTGGCACGCAGCACGTCGAGGAAGTAGAACTGCGGCACATACACGTCGCGCTCCTCCACCCAGTTCGCTTGCCGCAATCCTTCCTCCGGTCCGATGTCCGGATCGTCGAAGGTGTCCCAGCCGATGTCGGCCTCCTCGACCGGTTCTCCGGATTCGATGTCGATGTACATCGTGTTGGTGGTCACCCGCACGTACGGGGCGGTGCGTTCGGCGCGGGTCGCTTTCCCCTTCCGGTCCGCCCGCAACGTACGACAAGCCGCGCCGACCGGTACGGTTGCGGCACACCAGCGCCAATCTCGTCGGACAACGGCCCGGGCAGTCCGGGACGGCTGCTGCGCAACGTTATCTAGGCCACCGAACCGGCCGGGAGACCTGGCGGTGCTCGGCCAACCGACTGACCAGCTGCTGGTCTACCGCATCGCGTGTCCGGCCCGCCGCGGACAGGAATTCGGGATCGGCATCACCAAAAGTGCGAAGGTCGGGCCCTGCTCGTGCCGCACCAGCACATGACGCAACGGCTGGGAGTTCGATCAGCGGGTCGTACACCGGCAGGATCGCCCCCCGGGATACCGTTTCGTGTCAGAGATCAGCTGGGGTGAAGCCGTTTTCGAGCCGTGCTGCCGACGTGTGCACTGCGGTGCGCGTAACTGTGCACCGACTCGCAGGGGCCGTCGAGTCGGTTTCAGCCTCACGGGAAACACGGACCGGTAGCACGCGAAGGGACGCGACCGTCACTGCCAGTCCACCACTCCGCCAGCGCCGTTCGCCGGTCTGTGGCGTTCCGATGGGTCGACCACTGCCTTCCCCCTCCCGCGCAGCGGGCCGATGCCTGACCATCGGCCCGCTGCGATGAGCGCGAGTCTTCGTCCCAGTTTCTGCAGATGGCCCTCGGCGCCCACACAGAACAGGACCGAGGACGTTCGCAGGAACCGATCGCTGTCAGCCTCTCAGGAACTGCGCGACAATCTCGTTGAAGTCCGCGGCCCGCTCAATCTGGGTCCAATGGCCGCAGTGGGCGAAGACATGGAGGTCAGCGTTGGGCAGCACACGGACCATCTGCTGCGCGACGTCGAGCGGTACCACCTTGTCCTCGCGACCGTGCACGAGCAGGCTCGGCACCGTGATACGCGAGGCCTGCTCGGCGGTGATGCCGAGTTCGTTGCCGGCGTGCTTCGGGTCGAAGAACATCGCCCGGTACGCCTCGAAGGTCTCGGCGCTCGCCTCGTAGCGGATCTGGACCAGCTCGTCGGTGATGATTGCCGGGTCCACAGCGAAGTAGTCGAGCAACAGACGGCGCATGTTCTCGAGCGAGGGCTCATAGCTGCGCAGCGCTTTGAGTCCGTCGGTGACTTGCATGCCCACCCCTGGGGAACCCATCAGGACCATCCGGGAGACGCGGTCGGGGTGTTGTTCGGCGATCGCCAGTGCGATCCGGCCTCCCAGCGAGTTGCCGATGATCGCGGTCTTCTCTATGCCGGCCGCATCGAGGAAGGCCACGACGTGGTCGGTCCAAGTCTGTAGGGAGTACCGAATGTGCTCGGGACGCGATGTGGCGCCGTAACCGACGATATCGGGTGCCAGGACACGAAATTCGTGGCTCAATGCCGGAATGGTGTGCTGCCAGTTGGCCCACGCCGATACCCCGGGGCCCGACCCGTGGAGCAGCACTACCGGTGATCCGGTGCCCGCTTCGTGGTACAGGGTGTCGATGCCGCCGGCATCGATTCGCGATTCGGTTGAGATCTCGCTGGTGGTAGTCACTTCTGCTCTTTCTTCTCGAATACGGCAAAGCATTTGTTGGAATTGAAGACGTCGGTCTTGCCGAAGTTGGACCAGCTCAGGGGCATGCCGAGTTCGGTCATCGCGCCGAGTAGGCAGAACCAATTGAGCATCTCGTGCTGACCGGAGTCGACGACCTCGGCGCTGGTGACTGCTCTCCACGTCTCCACGTCGCCACGGACCAAGGCGTCGTACAGCCTCTCGTCTGCTGCCGTGTCCGGATAGAGATGCCATAGCCGGTCGACGAGGAAGGCGTGAGACCAACTCGATGAGGCGATGAGCGCGATTTTCTTGTCCGAGCCGCCGAGGCTGCGTGCGACCGCGGCACCGAGTTCGAAGCACCGCTTTGGGCTCGGTCCGACCGGGTCGAGGCTCTCGTCCTTGATGTCGGCGAACCGCGCCAGCCCGCCCTGCCTGGCGATCGCGTGCTGCCCGTAGCAGTTCACCGTGATGGGCACGATCGGATAGGGAAATTCGGTACCCGCGTTCTCGTAGTCGAGGAACAATTGGGTGTTCGCAATTGCGTGAGGGAACGGCGCGTTCTTCCGTTTCTGGTACGAATATGCGATATCGAAGCTGTCGTTGATCAGGGCCTCGGCGAGGTCTCGCGCGACGCGGGCGTCGCCTTTCAAGGTGAACTTCATGTCGTCGGGACGACCCCACGCGTTCTTGCTCCCGCGACTGTTCATCAGCTCGAACGGTTCGACCTCGAGGTCGTCGTAGGCGAGTATGCAGAAAGGCGGAACCACTTCTTCGCGGAAGTTCTCGTACTGGTCATCGCCCCACACGACCAGATAGTCGGGCTGGAACTCATCGAGCGCCTTCCGGCACCGCGCCAGCGAGTCGCGTAGTTCCGCACGATGCCCTGCCGCTGCGGCGGTGCCTCCGTCGTCGCTCCACTCCCGGCGCATCAGCTCGGGCCAGTTGGCGGGATCCTTCAGTTCGGCGGGGATGTCCGGGTCGGTCAGCGTCCACCGCAGGAGGCCGGCCATGTGGTCGTCCGTGCCTGCCAACAGCGGGTAGTGCGTCAATCCGAGCCCCAGGAACTCTGCCATCACAAAACTCCTCCGTTATCCGGTGCCGGTGCCGGTGCCGGGTACGGACTACGGTAGCGAATCATGCATACATAATTCAAGAGGATTCTTGCGCTCGGCGAAAACGACGACGAGGGAACCGGCCCACTAGCCTTCGACGGGTGAGCGTGATGGGTCCTCGACGCGCACCAGGTCTTCTTGGTGGAGCAGGAGCAGCTTGTCGAGGTGCGCCCGGTCACGGTCGCGGAGTGCGCTCACAATGTCCGAATGAACCTCGATGTTGTGCTGCAACTGATCTTCGTGACCCGGTAGCAGCTCGGCCCGGGTGAGGCTGCCGGAGATCAGCGTTGCGATGGCCTCGTACATTCCGGCGAGCACCGTGATGCGGGAGGCCCGTGCGATCGCCATGTGAAGGCGCAGTGTTGCCTCGAGGAAGCCCCGGGCATCGGAGGCGTTCCGCAGCTCCTCGACCGCCCACTCCATGTCCCGAATATCCGACGGTGTGGCCCGGTCGAGGGCTACCCGGGTGAGGATCTCCTCGAGATGCGTCCTGGCTTCGAACAGTGCGAGAGGATCGGTACCCGTTCCGGTGAACCACAGATCGAGGGCGCCGAGACGGACCTGGGGCGGCTGGCTGGCCACGAAGACTCCACCACCGGGCCCGGGTTTGACGACGACGAGACCACGATCCCGAAGAATGCGGAGCACCTCGTTCGCCACCGTCGGGCTCATGCGGTACTGCTCCATGAGGTCGGTCCGCCGTCCCAGCGGGGTGCCCACCGGCGTTCGATCGATCAGTAGTTGATTCTCGATCGAGAACGCGACCTGCTGGGCGCGTGATCCCTGTGACTGCTCCTCCGTGGCCATCAGGCCCCCTTCCTGGGTAATCCGAGCCCTCACTGTATGCGGATCGGCGCACGCCATTGCGGCAGCGCGTCCGCCGGGCGCGAACCCGCACCACAATCTTCTTGAAACATGCATCCATGATCAATACGCTCGGGGGGCTGTGAAGATCCCCGAGGAGGATTCGTGTCCCAACTGAGTACGTGCGGTGTTGTCGATGTCCATACGCACGCGATCCCGGATCGACTGCCTGATCTCGCGCGGTACGACGGGGAGTGGCCCTCGATCGTGCACACGGCGGAGCACACCGCTCAGATGCTGATCGGCGGGAGCCCGTACCGGGTTCTCGACGACCGGTGCTGGTCGGTCGACCGGCGCCTGGCTGATATGGACGCCGACGGCATCGACGTCCAGGTCCTTTCACCGATTCCGGTCACCTTGAGCCATGATCAGCCTGTGGCCGGCGCCGTGGTACTGGCGCAGGCGCAGAACGACTATTTCGCGCAGATGGTGGCGTGCGCACCGGTCCGTTTTCGGGCGCTGGGCTCGGTGCCTCTGCAAGACCCGTCGGCAGCTGTCGACGAACTTGTTCGCTGTATCGACGAACTCGGGCTGCTCGGTGTCGAGATCGGCACCCGCGTGGGCGATCTCGAGCTGTCCGCGCCCGAGTTCGAGGACTTCTTCGACGCCGCCGCGGACCGCGGTGCGTTCATCCTGATTCACCCGGTGGATCGGGCGCTGGACCCGCGGCACGTC
The DNA here is from genome assembly GCF_056402775.1 of Rhodococcus sp. P3_B8. NCBI lineage: Bacteria > Bacillati > Actinomycetota > Actinomycetes > Mycobacteriales > Nocardiaceae > Rhodococcus > Rhodococcus sp. P3_B8. The sequence goes on along the minus strand of NZ_JBFUGT010000056.1, from coordinate 12,554 downwards.
GAACTCGGGATGGCGTTCGGAATGGGTATGCCCGCGGAAACTGCCACTGCCGGAGCAGCGTTAATCACCGGGCCGCACCGTCGGGGCGGTGCCCACATCTGCTTGGCGCACGGCGGCGGCTCGCTGCCGGCCGTGCTGCCGCGGCTGGACAAGGGCGCCGAGCTCGCGGGCTCGCAGGATCCTCGACCAAGTGACCGCGCCCGCCAGCTCTGGTGCGACTCGCTCACCTACGATGCTGCCAGCCTCGAGCTGGCCATGAAGAGGTTCGGGAGGAACCATGTCCTGCTGGGTACCGACTATCCCTTCGTTGCTCGGGAAACGCCGCCCGGTGCGGTGCTCGACGCCTTCGATGTTTCCGTTCGGGATGTGGTGATGCGGCACAACCCGGCGCAATTCATCACCGATTGCTGACGCGCCGAACAGCTCTGGCGACCACGACACTCGAGACGGACTGGCGCCGATCCCCACTTCGGGAGATCGGCGCCAGCCCACGTCAATTGGAGACCGTCGTCAGACGGACTCAGCCGACAGGTCGGCCGGCTTCGTCTCCGGGTCGTTCATCGCGATCCCACGTGTCTCACGCAAGGCGAGAGCACAGAGGGTGGCCACGATGGCGTACACGGCGAGCATGACGCTGATCGCGTAGCTGCCATACGCTGCCATCAGGCTCGACCCGAGAATGGGCGGGACAGCGCCCGCCAGAACGGAGCCCAGATTGTAGGCGACGCCGACACCGGTCGTCCGATACCTGGTCGCGAACAATTCGGGCAGAAGCGACGCTGTGGGACCGTTGGCGATCGAAACTATCAGCATCGAGATCATCGCCGCTACGAGTACCACGCCTGCGGTGCCGATGTTCAGGATCGGGAACAGCACCAGTGCCCAGGGAATCGCGATGGCGTTGCCGATGAGCACCATCCGCTTGCGCCCGATGCGATCGGACAGCAGCGAGGGGATGACTACAGCTACGGTAAAGACACCGGAGGAGCCCAGGTTCACCATCAACATGGTCGTACGGGACAACCCCAATTCGGTGGTCCCGTAATTGACCAGGAACACGGCACTGATGTAGAAGACCGAGGACCACATCAAGATCGCCCCTGCTCCGAGGAGAACCTCGCGCCACTGATACTTGATGAGGTCCTTGAGCGGAACGTCGACGCGTCCATTGCGGGCAATCGCCTCGGTGAAGATCGGCGTCTCTTCAATCTTGAGTCGGATGTAGAGCCCTACGACAACCAGGATGCCGCTGAGCAGGAACGGAATTCGCCAACCCCACGTTTCGAAGGAATCGCTGCTCATGGCGAGGCCCGTGACCAGGAATGTGGCGACAGCGAGGACCGACCCTAGGCCTGCGCCGACCTGTGGCGTCGATCCATAGAGCCCGCGGCGTTTGGGCGGTGCGTACTCCGTCACCAGCAGCGCTGCGCCGGCGAACTCGCCGCCGACCGCGATGCCCTGCAAGAACCGCAACGCCACCAAGATGATCGGCGCGGCCACCCCGATCATGGCAGCACTGGGGAGCAAGCCGATCGCAAACGTGGCGGCCCCCATGACGACGAGGGTGATAGTCAGCGATGTCTTGCGCCCGATCCGGTCACCCAGGTGCCCGAAGATGACCGACCCCAGTGGTCTGGCGAAGAACGCGACACTGAATGTGGCGAAGGCGGCGACTGTACCGGCTGACGATCCGAGCGCGGGGAAAAAGACGCTACCGAACACCAGCGCCGCCGCCGTGCCGTAGATGAAGAAGTCGTAGAACTCGATCGTGGTGCCAATCAGGCTCGCAGCGACCACACGTCGTAATTGACGCTGCTCGGCTCTCACACGCTTCGTTGCTGTGTCGGACATGGGACCTCCGTGTGAACCAGGCGGACGCCGTCGCGAGCCCGCGAGCCTGATGCTGAGATGCGCGGCCTGTTCTCGGGGCGTCCGATGTCGCGGCGCGACCCACTGAATCTAAGAGATCATGTATGCATGTTTCAAGAGGTTTTTCCATTCACTTGCGGCGTAGACCACGGATTACGCAGTAAAGCGCCCGGGTTGCGTYCTTGGGGCTTGAATTCTTACCGAATGTTTGTCTATTGTGCGTGTGAGGCGCGCCACTGTGCGCACCGGGCGACCGCGGTGTCGGGGTGCCCCCGTCTACAGGAGTGTGAGATCGTTGAACTTCCCTTCCCCCAGCCCTCGGGTACTCGTGATCGGTGCGGGACCGGTCGGATTGACCCTGGCAATCGATCTCGGCAAACGTGGGATCCCTACCTTGTTGGTGGAACAGAAACCGCTGCCGGCTCACCTGCCGAAGATGGAGCGTTCCAACGCACGCACGATGGAGATCTTCCGTCGACTCGGCATCGCAGACCGAGTTCGCGGCGTAGGGCTTCCCGCCGACGTGCCGATGGATGTCTACGTGACAACGCGACTCACCGATGAGCCGATACTGCACTTGCCCTACCCGGCACCGTGCGAGGCCGCAGCCATGGCACGGGAATGCCAGGACGGCACCCTGCCGCTCGAGTCGCAGCAGTTGGTTTCTCAGTACGCGCTCGAGCCCCTCCTCAAGGACGTCGCCGAGGCGGAACCCATGGTGCAGGTCCGGTACAGCACGCAGCTCGCGAGCTTCGAGCAGGATGATCGGGGCGTGGTCGCGCAGCTGATCAATCCGGACGGATCGCAAGAGAGCGTGCGCGCCGACTACATGGTGGGCTGCGACGGCGGCGCGAGTTCCGTGCGCAAAGCTCTGGGAATCAAGCTCGCCGGGAAGGGCGATATCGCGACCTTGCGGCAGGTGTTCTTCCGCAGCGACGAGCTCATTCAGAAGGTTCCTCGCGCAGGGAAGGCACGCCACTTCTACTTCGCGGACACAGATGCTCGCATCATCGGGACGGCCATGGTCGTCCAGGGAGACCAGCAGCACTTCACGTTCCACACCGGCCTTCCCGAGGGGACCGACTTCGTCCCGGTCATCCAGGAACGGATCGGCGTTCCGGTCGACGTCGACATTCTCGCGGTGACGTCCTGGAAACTGCATCTTCTGGTCGCCGACCGCTATCGCGACCGCAGAGTCCTGCTGGCCGGAGACGCCGCCCACCTTGTGATCCCACAAGGCGGTCTCGGTATGAACACCGGCATCGGAGACGCCACAGACCTTGCGTGGAAACTGGCCGGCACCATCGAGGGCTGGGGCGGACCGGGGTTGCTCGATTCCTACGAGAACGACCGACGCCAGGTGGGCCAGCGCAATATTCGCGCGTCCGAGTACGCATCGTTGGGAACCGCCGAGTGGAGAAAGGCATCTACCGACAAGGTCGCCGAAGACTCCGAGGAAGGAGCGCGGATCCGGTCTCGTGTCGCCGAGCTCGCCGCGGTACACCAGAAAAAAGGCCATGAGATGGTCGGCATCGAGCTCGGCTATCGCTACCTCGACTCGCCCATCGTCGACTACAGCACCGCCGATGACCTGCAAGACGGCTACTCCTACGAGTACTCACCCAACGCCGACGCCGGTTACCGGCTCCCGCATCTGTGGTTGGCCGACGGCTCGGCGCTGCACGATCACCTCGGTCGTGGCTACAACCTGATCCGGCTCGCAGGTACTTCGGTGGACACCAGCGAATTGGAAGCGGCATTCGCGGCGACCGGAGCGCCCCTCGAGGTACACAGTTTCTCCGAGCCGCACCTGCGGAAGGTCYACGGTGCGGACCTGATCCTGCTCAGGCCGGACCTGCACGTGGCCTGGAGATCCGACCAGACTCCCGCTGATGCCCGTGCACTCGCCGACAAGGTCGTCGGCGGCCACCATCACGGTGGCTCGCCCGCGCCGCAGACGGCAGACCGCCCGGCTACCGACCAGGAGTCTGCCGGTGTCTGACAGAATTCGCCCACCGCACCCGGAACTGCTCGCCGCCCGCGACCAACTCCAGAGACTTCGTACCTCCTACGCGGAGGCAATCGCATCGTTTACCTGGCCGAAGGTCGGGGAGACCTTCAACTTCGCGCACGACTGGTTCGACCCGATCGCCGCGGACAGCCAACATGCGGACCGCCCTGCCCTGGTAGTTGTCGAATCCGACGGCAGCCGGGCCTCGTACTCGTTCGCGCAGCTACGCGAACGGTCCGATCAGGTCGCGAACCGACTGGCAGGCCTGGGTGTCGGCCGTGGCGACAGCGTCGTCGTGATGCTCGGCAACCAAATCGAGCTCTGGGAGACGATGCTCGCAGCCATCAAGCTGGGTGCCGTCATCATGCCGACCACGACCGCGGTCGGCACCGCCGATCTCGTCGACCGGCTCGCTCGCGGCCGCGCCCGCGCAGTGGTCTGCAACGGCACCGATACTGCGAAGTTCGACGACGTCCCAGGCGATTACCTGCGGCTGGCCGTGGTGCACGACGAGTGCCAGTTGCCGCCAGGATGGCAGCCCTACGGTCGAGAAGAGATGTCCACCGCGCCGCTCCGTCATCCGGGCAACCGGACAACGGACCCCCTCCTGCTCTACTTCACCAGTGGCACCACCAGCCGTCCGAAGCTGGTCGAACACACCCACTTCTCCTACCCCGTGGGTCACCTCTCCACGATGTACTGGCTGGGTCTGCGTCCCGGCGACGTCCATCTCAACATCTCCAGCCCGGGCTGGGCGAAACACGCCTGGTCGAGCTTCTTCGCCCCGTGGCTCGCGGGGGCCACGATCCTGGTCTACAACTACTCGCGCTTCGACCCGTCGGCTCTACTCGAGTTGCTCCGTCGCGAGCAAGTATCCAGCCTGTGCGCACCTCCAACGGTGTGGCGGATGCTCATCAACGCCGACCTGAGCGGCGGCGCGGGCACGCTTCGGGAGGCGGTCAGCGCCGGTGAGCCACTCAACCCCGAGGTCGTCAGCCAAGTCGAGAAGGGCTGGGGACTAACCATCCGGGACGGCTTCGGCCAGACCGAAATGACCGCTGCTGTGGCCAACCCGCCCGGCCAGCCGGTAGTTCCTGGGTCGATGGGCCGCCCACTGCCCGGTGTCCCGGTCTGCCTGGTAAATCCGACCACCGGGGACAAGATCACGGGCGCCGGCGAGGGCGAACTATGTCTCGACCTCACCTGCGGCGCACCATCATTGATGACCGGCTACCGCGGTGACCAGGAGCGAACCGCCCGCGCAATGAGTGGTGGGTTCTTCCACACCGGCGACGTCGTCTACCGCGACGAGAGCGGAGCGATCACCTACGTAGGCCGAACCGACGACGTCTTCAAGGCCTCCGACTACAAGGTCTCACCCTTCGAGTTGGAATCGGCGCTGCTCGAGCATCCAGCCGTGGCCGAAGCCGCAGTCGTGCCGGCCCCGGACCAGGTGCGCCTCGCTGTGCCCAAGGCCTATGTCGCACTCGTTGCTGGACACGAGCCTGACGCCGCCACCGCCGAGTCGATCCTCGCGTTCGCCCGCGACCGTCTGCCGCCCTACTTCAGAGTGCGACGACTGGAATTCTATGACCTACCCAAAACCATCTCGGGCAAGATCCGCCGGGTCGAACTCCGTCAGCGCGAAGAGGCGGCGGAAGTGCGACCGTCCGGAGAACACCGATACGAGGACTTCTTCTCGAGATCATCGCCTCCATCCGTGGATGGGTGATCCTGGATTGGTGGTTTAGGCTCTTCGGGCTGGTCGGTAGCTGTACGTGTATTCCTCCGACCGGGTGTCAGTTCATCCACCTTGTCGGGGTCCTCGAGGTCGGGCTGGTGGCGTCAGGCTGGTCGTGGTGCTCCGAGCACCGATTCGATAACATCGGATCACAGGGTGTTCCACTGATCCTGCCACCACCGGAGGGTGCGGGCAGGTGCCACGGAACTGAGGAGACGGCTTGAGCTGCACGGTGGTGTTGGGGTTGGAATTGCCCTGCTGGGCCCGCATGTACGTGCGGGAGTTGACCGAACGGCCCAGCCGCTCACTCTCGCGACCGGTGCCGCCCTCCCGGCGTCGTGGTAGATATACGACGTCGCCGTCGGTGCACAGTCCAAGATCACCGTGACCAATGAGGCGCCTCGCGCGCACGCCGTCGTCGCCGACCACGCCACCGGTGCCGCCGCGATTTGCAGTGCTGTCGCAGATCGAGGGAGTTGATCGCCTTGGGTCGATTGAGAACGAAGCGGTCCAGTCCGCCGCTCTTCCCTATCAGAGCTTGTCTAAAGTCGACTTCCCGATTGGTGAGGATCTGGGAAAGGGAGATTGAGCGATGAACATCGAGATTCCCCGCGACAATATGCTCGCTCGCGCGATCCGTATCCTCGACGTGTTCGATCCCGACCATCCGCGGCTGGCCGTGGCCGAGATCGCCCGCCGAACGGGACTGCCCTCGCCGACGGCCTACCGGTTGGTGAACGAACTGATCAGCCATGGACTACTCACTCGTACGGTGGACCACCGTGTCCAAATCGGCCTTCGATTGTGGGAGATGGCATCCCGCACGTCGGAAGCCACACGCCTGATCGATATCGCTGCCCCCTTCGTCGACGACCTCTACGCCTCCCTCCGCGAGCACACCTTCATGGCCGTGCTCGAGGGGGTCGAGGTTCTACACATCAGGCGGCAATCCGCTCCCGGCTCGAAGGTGATCAGCGACGTACCGACCGCCGGCCGGCTGCCGGCACATGCCTGCTCATCCGGACACGTCCTACTCGCCCACGCCGCTCCCGAACTCCTGGGCCAGGCGCTGACGCCGCCACTGGAAGCGCTCACATCGCACACCGTGACCGATCCCGAGGAGCTACGCCGCCGCCTCGCAGACGTGCGGCATCGCGGGTACGCGGTGGATCACGGCGGCGTGCGAGACAACGCCACTGGTATCTCGGCACCCGTCCGCGGCCCCAACGGAGACGTCATCGCCGCAATCACCGTCATCCAGCACCGAGAAGAGTCGCAGATTACGGCGGTGGTCCCAGCCTTGCTGGCCACCTCACGTAGCATTACGCGCGCCCTAGGCGCCGCCCCAAGGTCGGTGGCAGTCGGCGGATCAGTGGCGCGCCTGAGCGAGCCCAGGCGTCGCCAGATCTCGTAGCCGAACGCGCAAATGCCTCCTCGCCGAGGAGGCCAAGGGATCAATTCCTAGCCGAGGAAAGCAAAAGTACGCCGACCCACGATCCACACGGAATGCATCGCCCGGGTCCCGCGGCCGTTACAACCGAAGAGGTTCGACGGGATCCGCAACTGCGGCGACGACAGCCAGCGTGGCCGGTGCCTCGGGACTGCGCGGTCGACGTGCCTGCTGACTTGACGCACGGCGGACCGCCACTTGTCCGCTAGAACATCGATGTGCACCTTTATCCGCGGCTCGCGCATCAGCGCCGAGCTGTCTCACCCGCCGGGCTGAGATCTCCGGTGTTCGGGCACGCCCGCCCAAACTCATCTCTCGTCTGGTGAGAAAGACTCTGGGAACCGCCGTAGCGGCAATAGATGGTGTACATCACAGCCACGGCCCGAAACCTGATGCACCACACCTCGCATGACTACGGCCCAACAACGACTCAGCCCGCGGCCCGTGATTGGCCGGAACCCAGCTGCGACGAGGCCAAATCTTCATCACGAAAGGGGAGACAATGAAGTTCCTCAACGTCCGGCGCACTGCAGCACGGTCCGAGAATCTCCAAATGGACGAATGCCTGGCACAGCGTGACGGGAATTGGCCTCTAGCGCAAGCACTAACGCTCGTCGACCGTATGCTCGACGCTGCCTCCACTGCGTGGCCACATTTGTCACTGGGCAAACACCGGCGTGACCCTCCCCCCACCACGGAGCGGATCTCGGTTGCCGCCGCTTCTGCACACGCCCCTTGACCGGGGCCATTCTCGAGCCCCTCACCCGCCCGATTAAGACCTCGCTCTATCGTCGCCGGGAATCCCCGACACTCATGCCTCCCTCATCTGACCCTCACCTAGGGAAAGGACGACCATGTCCCCGCTCGATTCAGTGCAATCGCCCGATACCTTCGACCTCAGTGGATTCGGTACGCCGGCTGGATCCTACGAATTTTATGATCGGATACGAGAAGAACAGCCGGTGTTCTGGAGCGAGCGTCTGAAGCGATGGATCATCACTCGTTACGATGACGTGTTCGCGGCCTACCGGAACCCAGATGTGTATTCCAGTAGGACGTTCGGTGCCAGAGGGGGCGGGACGGTTCTCAATGAACCGGCTCAGGATCGAGTGACCCAGACATTCTTGCAACAGATTCTCCTGCTGGATCGGCCAGACCACACTCGGTTGCGCCGATTGGTCAGCTATGCGTTCACCCCAAAGTATGTAGCGGGCATGCGCGAATATGTTGGCCGCGCCGCCCGGGAACTGCTCGAACAGAGCCGGGGCGCAAAGGAGTTTGACTTCGTCACCTCGTTCGCAGGTCCACTGCCTCTTCAAGTGATCGCTGAGATTGTGGGAATCGGGGTCGAGGATCGTGACAGGTACCGCGAGTGGTCGGATTCACTGGCATTTGTGACCGAGCCCAACCAACCGAAAGAGGCATTGTCGGCCGCCTTTCGTCAGGCGGACGAGATGCGGGCTTTCTTGTTCGAGTTGGTCGAACGTCGTCGCCGCAACATGGGCGACGACCTGATATCCCGGATGATCGGAGCGGAGGACGCTGGCGACAGGCTGACAACCGATGAAATCGTCGCCATGGCAATGCTTCTTACTTCAGCTGGCCATGAGACAACGACTGGGTTATTGGTGAATCTCCTCCAACTCGTGCTGTCGGACGAATCGGCAAAGGAAAGGGCAGCGCATGACCCGGCATTTAGAAAAACTGCGATCGAAGAAACTTTGCGCTGGGAACCCCCCTTGCAGTTCAGCACGCGAATTGTCAACACAGATGTCGAGGTGCAGGGTGTAACGATCCCCGCTGGCACTGCAGTGGCGCTTTCGGTGGCGGCAGCGAATAGGGATCCGCGCAAGTTCGTCGACGCTGGCAGATTCGACCTCACCAGAGCAACCAATCCCCATCTCACTTTCGGGCATGGAGTCCATGGTTGTCTCGGATCCAACCTTGCTCGGCTGGAAGCCGACGTTGTAACCGAACTGATCGCACGGGATCACCCGACGCTGCGGGCGGGAGACGACATCGTCCGAAAGGCGAGTCCGCTCTTCCGAGGCTTCGTTTCTGCGCAGGCGCTCTGGTAGTCGAATACAAGAATGGTGATGAGAGTGATTGAAGACATGAAAACGGAACTTCTGCTAACGGTTACCGAGCGAAGGGACGTTGCGGACGGGATCGTGGAGCTCGCGCTGAGGGCGCCGACCGGAGGCAGATTACCGAGTTGGACACCCGGCGCACATATCGATCTGGTCCTCGGCGACCAACTCACGCGGCAGTATTCACTGTGCGGCGACCCTTCCGACGAGTGGACCTGGCGCATAGCAGTGTTGCGGGAAGCGGAAGGCCGTGGTGGGTCGAAATATGTGCACGAGCACCTCACCGTGGGCAGCACTGTCGCGAGCTTGGGTCCGCGCAACCACTTCGAGCTGCGTAGCGGGTCAGACTTCATCTTCATTGCGGGAGGAATCGGTATCACGCCGATCTTGCCCATGATCGCGGCGACCGAGAAGTCCGGACACACATGGGAGCTGCACTACGGCGGTCGGTGCTCCGAGTCGATGGCGTTCGTCGACCGAGTGCAGCAGCATGGTTCGGGGAATGTGACGGTCTACACGGAATCCGAGAACGGACGCATCGACTTGGACTCCGCTCTGGGTACCGTTCGTCCAGGAACACAAATCTATTGCTGCGGACCAAGTCCCTTGTTGGACGCGGTGCAGCAGAGGGCTGTCGAATGGCCGGCGGGATCGTTGGTAGTCGAGCGATTCGCCGCCGATCCATCGAATGCCGCAGGGGCCGACGGACCAGGTTTCGAGGTAGTGTTCGAACAGTCGGGCACGACGGCCGTTGTCCCACCCGGTAGGTCCATCGTCGAGGTCGCCGAAGAACACGGCATCTCAGTCATCACCTCATGCGAGGAGGGCGTCTGCGGAACCTGCGAAACAACCGTTCTGGAGGGCGAGGTCGACCACCGCGATAGTGTGCTGTCTGCGGAAGAACGAGGCTCTGGATCCAGCATGTTGATCTGCGTTTCGCGCTGCAATTCTGGCAGACTCGTGCTTGACCTCTAGCGCAGCAGTCACGGAGAGCAGCGGTCCGCTGTGAGATATCGCATGGCGTGCGCTGAATTTGCCGGGTCCAGTTCACGTTCGGACTGCGCAAGAGTTCCACGAATGTTGAGGGTCAGACTTGTTGCAAAATTGCACGCGCCGTTCGATATCGTCGTGTAGGGGTGCGTCGAGGATGACGAATCCGAGCTTCTTCAGCGCCCATCCGATCTCGCTGGCATGCGAGACGGGAAGAAGCCGGTCGCGGAAGTGGCCGACGTCTTCCGGCAAAGCCGAGTGCATTTCTTCTCGGCAGCTCCTCGGCAGCGCGTCGAGGACGCGCTGTATGCACGCGCCGAGCAGACTCGGCGAGCCCTCGCCATTGCCGCCAGCCAGGGAGCCGACATCGCCGTCGCAGGACGATCACCACACGCCCTCGACGTGGTCGCCGCCCATGCACCCGGGGCGGAACACCACCCATCTGGTCGACCTCGCTGAACCTGAATCGATCACCCGCTTTGGGAAAGATCTCGACGCGTTCGACCACCTGATCTCCACGGTCTCCATGCACGCCGCCGGATCCCTCCTCGATCTCACCGACCAGGATTGCGGTTCCCCCAAACAGCGGACAGTTGGTTACGCGGCTTGGTCCGAACCGGACACAGTCAGAGATCGTTCGTAGTTGTCCGGGCTGAGCATCCCGATCGACGAGTGTCGACGATAACTATTATAGGAGGCCATCCATTGGTCTATGGCAGCAACCAATTCCGCTTTGGTGGCAAAAGTATGCCGGTAGTAGTGTTCGTGTTTGAAAGTGGACCATAGCGATTCGGCGCCAGCATTGTCCCAACACACCCCGGTGCGGCCCATCGAACGATGTAACCCATGCCGGGTGCAGGTGGATTCCATGGCGTTGGCCGTGTATTGCACGCCGCGGCCGGAGTGCACAATGGTTCCTTCGCATTTTCCGCCGCGAGCCGCGACCGCTTGCTTGAGCGCATCGGTGACCAGCTCGGTCCGCATATGGTCATCGACGCCGCCGTCGGGGTCGGCGTTCGGGTTCCGGTTCGCCGAGGAACCGACCCCAGGAATCGAGAACCTCGCGCCGGGTGGCCCAGTCGTGCAGATTGAGGATATTCAGTGCGGCGAGGGTGAAGCCGGCGAGCAGTGTGTAGCGGCGGATTCCGAAGCCCCGGAAGTAGCCCCGGTGCACGCCGAGCCGGTTCTTCTTCAGGTCGGCGAACACACTCTCGATGCCGGCCCTGCGGTGATAGGAAGCCTCCCAGGCCAGGGTGCCGTGCTGGAACCCCCATCGGGACGCCGGGCGCCGTGCGGGACGAGGGCGTATGCCTGGTGCGCCTGGTGACACGCACGAGCTTCTTTGCGCGCATCAGCCACCATATTGCCCGATCAGTTTTCGGTGCGATTACGGCGACAGGCAGGGCAGCTCACCGTCGAGGCTCTCCCGCCCGATCCCGTTAATTGCCTTGGATTGTGTGACAACCGGGATAATTGCAGTGACGAGACAGGTTCCTAGGCGACCCTGCCGGTCGAACAGGGTTGCCGCACCGATCGCGATGCCGTTCGAATCGAGGTGACTGTCGGCTTCCAGGCCGAGGTCCAGGCCTTCGGGCGTCCTGGCCAGCGTCAGTGTGACGTCTCCGTTGATGTAGCCGATTCCGGCGGTGCCTAGATTGGTCACCAAGTTGGTCAGGTCAGACACCATCGCCGCACGCACGAAAGGTGTCGCCGTTTCGTCTTCCACCGCCGCCCAGTTCCGGGCCCAGATCCGCTTGCGGGTTGCGGTGTGTAAGACCGTGCTCGTCCGGGACCAGGGCATCCACCCGTGTGATGGCTCTGAGATTCCGATCATGCGTTCCCCGGGGAGTGTCTCTGCTGGCGGAGGTTTCGGCGTGTCGGGGCTGGCCCACCGCTCACCCTCAGCGTTATTCGACTTCCGGTAAAAGACGACTGACGCACGCGCCACCACGACACCGTCTTGCAGGAGAGTCGAATCCACGACACGAATCCGGTGTCCCCAACGCACAACGTGGGAGTTCGTGTCGATTCTCGCCATCCGCACCGGCCGGAACAGATCTGCGGTCAACCGTGTAGCGAAGAAACCCTCATCTGAGTTTCTCTCCTCGGCGGCTCGGGCGAGCAGACCCAATATCGCTGGCCCGACAACCATGTCGGCCGACCACCCACTCACGGCGCTCGTCAACGGTTCGAAACCGGAACCTGTCCGAGTGAAGTACGGCTCCACGTGGTGGGCCGAATTCTTCGAGGGTTGCCGAATCCGGACACTTCCTTCTACCACGTTGATTGCCCTTCCATGATCGAGCGCATCATTCAGGACGAGGCCCTTCCCAGGAGTTCGTCGGAGATGATCCGCATCTGGATCTCGCTGGTGCCCTCGAAGATCTTCGTCAACCGTGTAGC